>DAIOVD010000135.1:0-11367 GCA_036759185.1 Catalimonadaceae bacterium
TGAATGAGGTGACTTGTGTATTCGGTTGTGAGCCTGGCCAACGGATAGCGACTCCGTAGTTGAGATTCGTCCTTCTTCTGAAAAGTTTCCTCCGATAGAACCTGTGGGAATAATTATCTCAAAAGAAAGATTCCCACAGCAGTTGTGGGAATATGGTCTGTGGGAATAATTTTTACCACAACATATTTCCCCACATATTTGTGGAAAAATATTTTTTTAAAATTAAATCCCCACACAAATGAAAAAAAGAGCCGTCCACAAAAAGCATTCTTCCGAACTCAGAATCCGCGAATTGCTTGGGATATCCCAGGAAGAGTACGCCTCATTCTTTCGCATTTCTCCGTCCTTGCTCAGCATGATCGAAATCAACAAACGATTCTGGCCCGGAATGGGAGACAACGATATGATTGTGGCCTATAAAGAAGCAGAGAGAGATCCGACACCCGTTTCGATACCGATGGAGCTGACACCGGAAAAGAAAACCGATCTGGAGATCTTGTTTCTGACGATCAAAAGGGACCTATTTAAAATTGAACAAGGTCATAAGCAAACTATATTCGGGCAACAACAATGTGAAAGACGATTGAAAACCTGTGCCCGGCTCAGAGAGAAATACACGGATCCGCTAAGCCTGCAGGTGAAGCTGATCGATCTCTGGGAGAGAACCGCTCTGTTTAAGCTGGAAGAGAAACTACCGGTTGAACTCGAACTCGAAGAAATCCAGCTCGACGCCGTCCGGAAACAAATGGCGGTGCTTGAAAAGTGGTTGAAGAAGGAGTGATTTCTCAACCGCTTCATCTCTCCCCCTTTCCTTCCAAAACTCCCGTCCGGTTTTTGTAGTTTTGCACCATGCAAGACCAGGAAATCCAGAAGCGCCGGACCTTCGGTATCATCTCTCACCCCGATGCCGGTAAAACAACCCTGACCGAAAAACTACTCCTTTTCGGAGGCGCCATCCAGACGGCCGGTGCCGTGAAAAGCAACAAAATCACCAAAGCCGCCACCTCCGATTTCATGGAAATTGAAAAGCAGAGAGGAATTTCAGTGGCCACTTCGGTGATGGGTTTTGAATACAAAGGCTACAAGGTCAACATTCTGGACACCCCTGGTCACAAGGACTTTGCCGAGGATACCTTCCGTACTCTCACGGCTGTCGATTCCGTCATCCTTGTCATCGATTGCGTGAAAGGCGTCGAAGAGCAAACCCGCAAACTGATGGAAGTATGCCGGATGCGGAACACGCCCGTGATCATTTTCATCAACAAAATGGACCGCGAAGGACAGGATCCCTACGATCTGCTTGACGAGGTGGAGAAAGAACTGAAACTGCATACGCGTCCTCTTACCTGGCCCATCGGAATCGGCGCCAGCTTTCAGGGGGTGTACAATCTGTTTGAAAAGCGCCTCCTGTTGTTTTCCAACACCAAAACCAAAAAGGCCGACGACATTGTCACCATTTCGGACCTTTCCGACAAGGAACTGGACCAGCGGATTGGCGAAAAAGCAGCCAGTCAGCTTCGCGAAGATGCCGAACTGATCGAAGGCGTTTTCGAACCATTCGACGAAGACCTCTACAAAGAAGGTTACCTCGCACCGGTGTTTTTTGGCTCTGCCGTCAACAATTTCGGTGTACAGGAACTTCTCGACACATTCGTCCGTATTGCACCCGCTCCCCGCAAACGGGTGGCCGAAAGCCGGGAAGTGATGCCCGACGAAAAAACCTTCTCCGGATTCATCTTTAAAATCCACGCCAACCTCGACCCCAATCACCGCGACCGCATTGCGTTCTGCCGGGTGGTATCGGGCACATTCGAACGAAACACATTTTACTACCATACCCGTCAGGACAAAAAACTGCGCTTTGCCAACCCGAACATGTTCATGGCCAATGAAAAAAGCGTGGTCGACGAAGCATTTCCCGGCGATGTGGTGGGTCTGTATGATACGGGGAATTTCAAAATCGGCGATACCCTCACAGAAGGCGAAAAGTTGCAGTTTCAGGGAATCCCAAGCTTTTCACCCGAGATTTTCAAGGAGCTGATCAACAAAGATCCGTTTAAGGCCAAGCAGCTGGAAAAAGGAATCCGCCAGCTCACCGACGAAGGTGTGGCGCAGTTGTTTATGCAGGAACAGGGCAGTGTCAAAATCATCGGAACGGTGGGCGAACTGCAGTTTGAAGTGATCCAGTTCCGTCTGCTTCAGGAGTACGGTGCAGCCTGTAGTTTTCATCCGGTGGGGTATTCCAAAGCCTGCTGGATTACGTCGGAAGACAAGGTGGCCCTCGCAAATTTTATCCGGATGAAGAGCCGCTACATTTGCTACGACAAAGAAGATCGTCCGGTTTTTATGGCCGATACCATCCGCAATCTGAAGTCGGTACAGGATTATTATCCGGCGATTTCATTCCACTTTACCTCCGAGTTTAAAACCGACCAGGCTGAAATTGCAGCGGCGGCGTACGGCAGGTAAAATCTGCTTTCTGTTTTTTTAAGAAACGATTCCGTCCTTTAAAACGATTTATGGGCCGTTGGTGATTTTGCTCCAATAAAAGGACGGTGCCTGCGTAATCTGTCCACATTTTTCAAAAAACGATGATCGAAAACGTCCGGATTCTCAAATCCGAAATTCTGTCCGACAACTGGTACACCTTGCGGAAGGTGACCTACGAATTTACCAACCGGGCAGGCGAGAAAATCACCCACAGCCGGGAAGCCTATGACAGAGGAAATGGCTCTACGATTCTTCTTTACAATACAGAAAAAGGCACCGTCATTCTCACACGGCAGTTCCGGCTTCCCACTTACATCAACGGCAATGCCGATGGCATGATGATCGAAGCCTGTGCCGGATTGCTCGACAAGCACAATGCCGAGGATTGCATCCGCAAAGAAACCGAAGAGGAAACCGGCTACCGGATCACCCACATTCAGAAAGTGTTTGAGGCGTATATGTCGCCCGGTTCGGTGACCGAAATTCTCTATTTTTTCGTGGCCGAATATTCTGCTGACATGAAAGTAACGGAAGGCGGCGGACTGGAAGAAGAACAGGAAAACATCGAAGTGCTGGAACTTCCCTTTGCCGAAGCACTTTCGATGATGGCCAGGGGCGAAATCAAAGATGCCAAAACGATTATTCTTCTACAATACGCACAGATCCATCAGCTTGTATGAAATCCAACACTCCACTTTTGATTCTCGTAGCCGGACCATACCGTTCAGGCACCAACGATATTCCGGAACTGATTGAACAAAACGTTCGGCACATGAGTGAAACCGCTCTGGAAATTTACCGGCTGGGTCACCTTCCGGTTTTGGGTGAATGGTTTGCACTTCCACTGATCGAAACGGCGGGTTCCAAAGAAATGGGCGATGAGATCTGGAATGAACTTTTTCATCCGGTTGCCATCCGGCTGATTTCGAAATGCGATGCCGTCCTTCGGATCGGTGGTCCCTCTTCCGGGGCAGATGAGATGATCCGAATTGGCAGGGAACAGGGAAAGAAAATCCTGTTTTCCCTCAGCGAAATCGAAACGGACGGCATCGATTAATTCTCTATTTCACCACTTCCAGCCAGCTACGGCAGGATTTTCCACCCGGGAATTTCAACAGGAAAAAATAGACGCCGGGTTCCATATCGTGGGCTGAGAAATCGTTGATGTATGAGGAAGAGGAAAAAACTTTCCCACCCCATCGGTCAAACACATCCAGCGAAATCCCCTGACCAATCTCCTTTAAATCAAACAGATCGTTCCGCCCATCGGCATTTTTGGTGATCAGATTGGGAATAAAGGCGGGCGAATACTGAATGTCTTTCTCCATCACTGAGCTGCATTTTTCATTGCTGCTGGTGAGCTTCACTTTGTACAGACCAGCCTTTTCATACTGGTGTGCCGGGTCTGTTTCGGTGGATGTCTGGCCATCTCCGAAATCCCAAATCGCACTGGTAAAACCGGCACTTGAATTGGTGAAATTCACTACTTTTTCCTCACAGGACTCCATCACCTGGCTGAACGAAAAGGCCGATTGAATTGTAAACTGAAACGGAGGGATTTCCACCATTTTCGAAACCGAATCTGGACAGGTATTCTTCATTCCTTTCAGCACAACAGGCATATTCTGACTGGTTGTCAAAGGTATAATGACCTGTTCTCCTTCATAATGTATTTGGTTCACCGTCCAGTGAAAATACTCTGAACCATTTCCTATTCCATTGAGGAACAGGGTTGCCTGAGATTCACAAGGTCTAAGTTGAAGGCTGTCTTTCATCCGAAGAATGAGATCGCTCTTCGGAATGGTGTGATAGTATGTGAGACGAATACATCCCTGATTGTCCCTGTTTTCAATGGTATAGTATTTATCAGTAACCGGTGCCAGAATGGGATTGACAAGGTTGTTATTGATGATCTCATCATTGGGTAACCATCTCTGTGAAATACCTGGATGCGCTGGTAACACCGGCTGGATCTTATCACCTTTGCAGAATTCTTTGTCTATCGTATCCACAGGAAAATTGAATGGATCCGTGAGAACGATGGTATCAGTGAAGAAATCTATTTTCTTGCAGGTGGTCGGGTTCTCGGCTTTAAGTGTAATGATATACGTACCGGCCTGGGGATACGAATACGTTACAGTATTGCTGTTTGTTTTGAGAGAATCGCCATTTCCCCAGAACCACGTATAGTTGGTTCCGTTTGAAGACAAGTTGGATAAGGTGACTACTTTCCCACATTCTATCTGCGCCGCCAGATTGAATTTTGATTCCAGAACTCCCAGATTGAATTTTACTACCGATTGATTGCAATTGGTGCTTTTGATGGTGGGACTGTATGAGCCAATACTTCCCCGGTTAAAAAAGTTATTCCCTGAAGTGCAGCCACAAATCGCCTGGGTGATGGTTCCGGATTTGTCGAACCGGCTCATTCCACCATCCACATGTTCACCACGGTAAGGTCCGCCGAAAAAGGTGCCATACTGAAGAGATGTGGCGTCAGAACTAAGGACCCCAAAGTAGAAGTCGGATCCATCAGTGGATGGCTTGTAGGCATCGGTTGTTGTGGGGAATCCAAGTGTAAAGCCTCCGATGAAATCATCATTGGATTCTCCGCCCCAGCCTGAAAAATACAGACGGCCGCAGGAATCCACCATAAAAGCAGACGGAACCAGCCGGGATTCTGTGTTTGAACCAAGAGAAGTGGCCCAAATTCGTTGATCCAGGTCTGGATTTAGTTTTGCCAGAAAAACTTTCCCTCCGTTGGACCCATATGTCCCGGCTGTTCGCGGAATGATGCCTTCGGTCTGGCCCAGAATGTAGACATTTCCTTCGCTGTCTGTTTGCACCAGATAGGCCTGGTCATACGATGTGCTTCCATAAAAGGTAGAATGCATTAAACTTCCGGTTTCCAGATTGAAAGATGCAATGACAGCATCTGTGTTCCGAAGCCTTTGAAAAGGTACACTCTGCCCAATCGTTGAAACTCCCTGGTATGCATTGGGGGTCATTGGAAAGTCTTTGCTTTTCGTTCCTCCGCACACCACCACGCGATTGGCTCCCTGCACCTGAATGGAGTAAAATGCATCGGTGGCGCCACCACCTAAAAAAGTAGACCAGATCAGTTGATCAAGATCCGGACTGAGACGAAACACAATACCGTCCATTCCTTTCGATTTCACTGACTGATGCGCATTCTGAACCGGGAAATTGGAAGAATAGGTACAGCTGGCAACAAGGATACTACCATCTGGTGCAGTGGCAATATCACCTCGGTATGAGTCGCCGTAGTTTGCATAAAGTGAATCGGACCAGGCCACATTGCCGTCGTTTTGGGAACCTCCCAGAAACGTAGATGCAATCAGAGAATTGCCGTTTCCCGACAATTTGGTGATGAAAAGGTCAGCTCCGTTGTTATAGGTAAAACTGACATAGACCGAATGCAGTGGATGAAAAGTGGATCCTCCTTTGTGCAGTCTTTGAAAGGCTGTAGAACTTGTCGGGAAATCTAAAGAAGAAGTGGTACCGAAAACGAGGAGATTATTCTGGTCATCAATGTTGATACTATGCGGAGTATCGGCTTCGCTGCCACCTAAAAAGGTGCAGGCAAGAAGCTGGCTGCCATCCGGACTGAACTTCTGAATTCCAATATCGTATGTGGAAGAACCTTCTAATGGTTCCCCATTGAACTGTGTATCAAATGCACCCAGAGTGGCAGGAAATGCCGGGCCATAAACGGTTCCGGCCAGGTAAGAATTCCCAAACTTATCACCAATGGCAGTATTGCCCCAGTTATCGGAAAACCCGCCGCTGTAGGTATAAAAAACAAACTGAGGATCAATTACCAATGGAAGTTCCGGATCATAACCCTTCGGAAACCGGAATCGAACCTTGTTCCCATTCAATACAAAAACACAGGGGATTTCCTTCTTTCGTCCATCCACCATCTGCCAGGCAACCGGGATGGATTCTTCAATTACACCAACCGATGTCTGAAGCCGGAGTTTGCCATCCTGTAGCTGAATTCCATTAAGTCCTTTGTACTCGATGCTGACCTTTTCAATATTGCTGGCTTTGCTGGCTTCCAGATCATATTTGAATGCGTCTCCCTGGTGGTAAACTCGTGCATTGACGCCAGGATACAATTCTTCATACCGAATCTCTTCAAAACCGGCTGCTCCGGAACACCATTCTTTCGGATTTGAACTGAGGTAGTAGTTGAAACGCGTCTCAGATCTATGACCAATCGTTGAGATCCGCTTTGCATGCCCTCCGGTGAAAACCAAATCATACGCATGACCAAAAGATGAAACCGGTACCATTTTTTTGCCGGTGTTCCCTCCGTGGGGAAGAGCCGGATTCTGGATTGCCGTCCGGAAAGAAGATGGCCCAAACCAAACGTGACCTCCTGGGACATCCGTCATAAACCGGACATGAGATGGCCATTGACCCCTGTTTTCAATAAAATATGAAGTGGTATGGGAATGGGCGAATACCGGATTCCGGAAAATGAAATTCGCTGCCAGCAGGCAAATGGTGAGTATTAATCGTTTCATCAGGGACCTGGATTCGGAATAAAACCACCTTACGGAGCCCGGTTTGGGTGGTTGATTCAGAACAACGAAGGTGTTGAAAAAAACGGACGGAAACAAAAAAACGGCATCCCAGTCGGAATGCCGTTTTTCGATGAAAAAAGCTGTTTTCGTTCAGTTTACTCTTTGATGATCCGTATAGTTCTCATTCGGTCTCCTTGCCTGACAGTTCCGATGTAGATGCCGTTCACATTATTACGAAGATCAATGTCAATATCTGCCATCACATCCTCGGGTTCGAAGGAATTTTCATAGATGATTTTGCCCATCAGATCCATAAGCCGGATCTCAGTTGTGGCGAAAGGTTCGAGTTCTTCAGCATGCAGCCTTACCTGATCCTTTGCCGGATTCGGGAAGGCCGCCAGCATTGGATTCTGCTGGCCTGGATTGGCTGTCCTGGCTGCTACCAAAGAATATTGCACCGTCCGGCAAATGGTTGGTGTGGCACCACAAGTATTGGTGATGGTGGCGCACACTGAAAAGGTCAGGTTGCCTAAGTAAAATGGCACCTGGAATGAAATCGGGTTACCTGTGCCAGAGAAAACAATTGCACCCAGTGAATTTCTAATCGTCCATTTCACAGTGGCATTGTCCGGATTGCTCACAGAATACCGGGCCTGAATACCTGGTGAGAGCGTTGCAGGACCATTGATGGCAGTAGCTGCGATGGGAAGTTCTGAAACGCTGATTGACTTTACAGTGCTGGTGCATCCGGCTGAAATGGCTTTTACACCGACGGTGCCAACAGTTGGAAAAGCAGACGAAAACGTGAGAATCGCAAATGATTCATTCGGAGGTCCGTTTATGACAGCTCCATTGGAAAAACTCCAGGAATAAGTATTGACACCAGCCACAGCCGGTACTGTATACATCTGGGAGCTCTGGCAAACATTGGTAACTCGTCCGGATATGGATGCAGGTGCAGCCGGGATGCGGTTTACGATTTTGACCGGAGAGAATTCTCCTGTGCTGCAGAAGTTACTTGCCTGAACTTTGAAATTTTCAGATCCCTGAAAGGTGATCGGTACTGTGACCGAAGCAGCCCCAATGGTTGTCGCTCCAATGGTTGTGGTGTTACTTGTTGCATCCCATGTATAGGTTGTAGCGTTGGGAACAGGAGGAATAGAATATGTGTTGACAACTCCCGGGTTGATACAAGTCGGGCCGGTGATGGGTCCGGGACTTACCTGAGATGAAACCGGTGTTCCGGTGACAATAACACCAGGGGAAAAAACTGAGTTGTTACAAGCGGTTGTCCGAACTGTAATCACATCCCCTGGCATAAAATCAGTTGACCCAAATACCTCAATTCCACCTGCCTGAACCAGGTTTCCATTCTTAAACCAATCGTATTTTGGTTGATTATAAAATCCGGTTGTCGAAGCTCTCAGAGGGACCATATTATTTTTACAGGCATCACTGCTTGCTACAAAAACCACAGAATTGGTGTGAGGAGCAGTAGCAACAGTTGTATATGGCGTTACGCCACCACATCCGATATTGGTTATACTTTTCTGAATACTGGCCTGAAGTCCGTCATTATCAAGTTGAGCAGGAATCCGGACAAATTGGTTGACACCAATTGAAGGAAACATTACCGTGCCTGGATTAAGATTATGACCCAGTGCCAGTGTGTGTCCCAGTTCGTGAAGGGCAATCGAAACAAAGTCGATTTTATCCAACCCGATCGGATTCATTATTTCAGGTCCCCCAAATTCCCAGTCGAGTCCGCAAGCGTTCCGACTAAAAACGATGTCGATTTCATTTGTGAAAATATTAGGGTTGTTCACGGCCTGGCAGGTAGTAAAATGTTTCACAATTGCCATTCCCAGAACACCTGCTTCAAGGGGATTCGAAGCCTGGTCAAAGATGATGGTATTCACACCATCAACGAGCGAATAGGAATTTTCAGGTAAGGCAGGGCTGGGGGTTGAAGAAAATTGAAAATTTGCACCTTTTTCACATTTCCATGTGTTGGCAGCACGCTCAAATGCGATTACTGCTCCCTGAATGGCAGTGAAATTTGCCGAATACTGCCAGGTATATCCACCCGATCCATTGTCGTTGATCAGACGGAACTGAGATCCCTTATTGTCGCCTTGGAGGACCAGATTTGTGTGGGAATAATTTACCATTAAACTGGTGTTGCTTACAATCTGAACATTCGTAGAGGTTGTGATCCGAACAGGACCCGTACCTGCCGCACCCGTATTCGACACTCCATTTCTCCGGGTCTGTCCCGGAACCACCACCAGAATCTGGGTATCAGTCCAACTCTGAATTTCACCCGGTAGTGCTTCTGTGAAAGTTGGCTGGCTGAAATTGGCACCTGTAAACTCCACTTTGCCAGCTACGGAACCAAAGCCTGTTCCATTGATCGTGAGCACCTGACCGGTACCGGCAGTTACGGCAGAAGGAGAAAAACCGGTAAAAGCTGCAATTCCAACTCCCTCACCTGCAGACTTATTCAAGTTCACACGAGGTTTTATTCTGGAAGCCGGAACAGAAGCGCCAGACAACCGAGATATTTGAACAAACGCTTCATCCGAGTTCAGATTAAACGTCTCAAATGGCAATTCGGCCCGGCCATTCTCCGAATCGTATTCGACAAATCCCTGCAGTCCGGCCACCGCTTTCCATGCCATACCTGGATTTTGAGACGATCTGATATCGGATTGTTTCAGGCAGAAAATTCCTTTTGCTCCCAGGAGAAGTCTGAGTTCTGGCTCTACCTGGACGTAATCTGAACCTACAGAACCTCCAAGGCTCAGAACCGAAATCTGCTTGTCTTTGATCTGTCCTTTGATCACATATCCGATCTGAATGATCTGAGAAGTATAAATCATCGTGTGGGCATCGTTCCAGAATGAGTGAGTGGAAACCACTTCCCCTTCCACAATAAGAGAGGACGATTTCACTGTTTGCTCTAACGGAACTTTGACCAGCATACAGGAACCTCCGGAATGTGCGTCAGATGCGATTGGCAGCCAACAGGTAAAAAATGAGGTGGCTACTGAAAGGACGAGAGTCCGGATACCATAGGTTGAAAATTTAGAAACTGATTTCATTGTATATAAGGTTTGATGGGAGCAAATCTTGCCCTCCTGTCATCATCCTGCAATACAACGTTCATGGTAGGAATCCAGACGAAACCTATGAAAATCAAGACTTCTTGTGATCGTTTCTAACACAAATGAGGGATGCCATAGGAACAGGTGCATAAAGCCTTGAAAAAAAGAAATCCGCTTTTGGGTGGAATCGTAGTTTTTTCGTTCTCGGATTAAGGCATAAAAAAAAGCCCCGCAATGCTGCAGGGCTCTTTCCTTCGTTTCTTTTTTTTATTGATTTGATTACTTCATCACCACCATTTTCTCCACCGGAGCTTTTGGTGTTACGGAAGTGTGTTTGTGGCCTGTGCTGATGAATGGCCCGATAACCAGTGCCACGATGGACATCAGTTTAATCAGGATGTTCATAGAAGGACCAGACGTATCTTTGAATGGATCTCCAACGGTATCACCCGTTACAGATGCCTTGTGTGGTTCCGATTTTTTGTAGTACATCTGACCATCGATCATCACACCTTTTTCGAATGATTTTTTCGCGTTGTCCCATGCACCACCGGCGTTGTTCTGGAAAATACCCATCAATACACCCGATACGGTAACACCGGCCAGAAGTCCGCCCAGCATTTCAGCCGAAGAGGTTTCAGGAAATACTCCTTTGAATCCGAAACCTACAGCGATTGGGGTCAAGAGTGCAATGGCACCTGGAAGCATCATCTCACGGATGGAAGCTTCGGTGGAAATGGCCACGCATTTTTCATATTCCGGCTTGGCCTTGTATTCCATGATGC
This sequence comes from Catalimonadaceae bacterium, assembly GCA_036759185.1. Classification (GTDB taxonomy): domain Bacteria; phylum Bacteroidota; class Bacteroidia; order Cytophagales; family Flexibacteraceae; genus CAMDMI01. The sequence continues at coordinate 10,936 of DAIOVD010000135.1, forward strand.
CTGGAATTTCGCGGAACTGGCGACGAACTTCTTTCACCATGTCCATTGCGGCACGGCCCACAGCCGAGATTGCAAGAGACGAGAAAATGAACGGAACCATCGCTCCTACAAAAAGGGCAGCCAATACCGGTGCTTTGAAGATGTCGATGGAATCAATTCCGGAAACACCAACGAAAGCAGCAAACAGAGCCAGTGAAGTCAGGGCAGCCGAAGCAATCGCGAATCCCTTACCTGCAGCAGCTGTCGTATTACCAACTGCATCCAGATTATCGGTACGGTGACGAACTTCTTCCGGAAGACCTGACATTTCAGCGATACCTCCTGCGTTATCCGCAATCGGACCGAATGCATCAATCGCAAGCTGCATAGCCGTAGTGGCCATCATACCGGAAGCAGCAATCGCTACTCCATAAAGACCAGCAAATGAATAGG
>DAIOVD010000136.1:0-6931 GCA_036759185.1 Catalimonadaceae bacterium
AAATCCCCAGAAAGCGGTTCCGCTCACATTGCCGACTTCGGCCGAACTGAGAGAAAACTCTTCACCCCATGTGGCCATCAGCGCTCCACGAATGGCGAAGGTCATCGCGGTGGTAATGAGGGCAATGCAGGAAGCCGTAAAAAGTCTTGATGATTGAATTTGTGCAGACATAATCCGGATGATCAGGTGGCAAATAAGGAAAAGAGGTGAATGGTTTCAAGGAATTTCGATGGGTATGACAGGAAACCATTGACTTTACCGTCTGAAATAGAGCAGGCACCATTTATGTTTTTTCAACCCGAATGACACAACTTTGCTAAATTGATATATTTTTGCAAAATAGATATATACACTATGAATCAGGTTCAATGTCCACGCTGCCAATCGTTCGAAGTTGTGAAAAGTGGGATCATAAGCGGTCGCCAGCGGCATAAATGCAAATCCTGTCAGTTTTTCTTTACGGTTGACAAAGTGGGAAAACGCATCGATCCCTACTATGTCACCAAAGCGTTGCAGCTCTACATGGAAGGACTCAGCTACCGGGAAATCGAACGACTACTGGGGATTTCACATGTGTCGATCATGAACTGGGTGAAGCAGTTCAACATCCGAAAACCGGAAAATGCCCAGTACCATCCCAGCTACAAAATCCTTACCCACAAAGAATTAATCGAATACATGACCCACCGTCCGAACCTGAGCGGAGCCGGTTCCCTGATCACCGAAGTGGGCGATAAGTTCATGCTTATTCACTGGGAACGGTTCCGATAGCTATAGACTTAACGTTTGTATATAAAGGTTTTGGTGGGATTGGTGCAAATTCTTCCCTTTGATTCGACCAAAAGGCAGAGCGCTCGTTCCGGCTGGTTTCATCTTTAACACCAGGAAACCAAACATGTTCAAACACAGATTACCGCTGATCTGGGTCCTCTTAACGACCCTGACCTTCAGCACACAGCGTCTGCTTGCCCAGGGAAGTGAACTTTACGGATCGGGCATCAAATTCAAACTCAACGAAGATGGATCCAAATACATGCGGTTCATCACCTGGCACCAGGTTTGGGTGCGATACAATCAAAACAACAGCGGCTCGGCACGTCAGGGTGTTCCCCAGACGGAAACCGTCGACTTTGGAATCCGTCGTTCCCGATTTCTGTTTCTCACACAGATTTCGCCCAGGTTTCTGATTCTCATGCATGCGGGTATCAACAACCAGACTTCCTACACAGGCGGCTATCTGGGCTCATCGGATGCGAAAAAACCTCAGCTTTTCCTTCACGATCTCTGGAACGAATACAAGCTGATCAACAAACCCAAATTCACTCTGGATCTGGGAGCCGGAATTCACTACTGGCATGGAGTCTCCAGAATGTCGTCTGCCTCAACGTTGAATTTCCTCGCATATGACGCACCTATTTTCAACTGGCACAACATTGAGACCACCGATCAGTTCGCCCGCTACATTGGTGTCTATGCCAAAGGCAAACTCGGAAAAATCGACTACCGATTCAATGTGAGTGAGCCATTTTACACAAACACCAGCCGGGTTATTTCAACCAAGGCATCCAATTACAGTCCCTACAATGTCTATAAAATCTACGCCGGTTACGCTTCTTACCAATTCTGGGATCAGGAAGCGAACTTGTTGCCTTTCACCGTTGGTACCTATCTTGGCTCAAAGAAAGTTTTCAACATCGGAGCGGGATTTCTCCACAACAAAAATGCGATGTGGACCAAAAAAGAAAACAGTTCCGGAACCGACACCGCTTCTTTCCACGATCAGAATCTGTTTGCTGTGGATGCCTTCCTCGATCTTCCTCTGAACACAGAAAAAGGAACCGCCATCACTGCCTATGCTGTTCAATATTTCAATGATTTCGGACCGAATTTCGTACGGGGAATCGGCATCATGAACCCGGCAGCTCAAAATGCAGCCGGTGCCGGAAGCAGTGCGTACCGTGGAAATACAGTTCCATTACTTGGAACCGGAACAACGTCTTATGTGCAGGCCGGCTATCTGCTGCCGAAAACGATTTCAACGAAGGTGCGATTTCAGCCTTATGCAGCCTACACCTTTTCCAGCTTTGAAGGCCTGAAAGACGGAAGCGGAAAGCAACAAAACGTGAACTGGGTCGATGTTGGCAGCAATTTCCTTCTCGAAGGTCACCATGCCAAGTTCACATTGAACTATCGGCACCGTCCTGATTTTTCTTCTTTAAACAAAACTGATTTCAAACCAACTTACCGCCCGGAAGTGACCCTTCAGTGCCAGGTATATCTCTGATTTTCCACCAACTTTATCCAACAAGCTGTATGTCATCAAAACAAAAATATACCCAGGGAATCTGGAGTGTGATCACCGCCTCGTCGGTCGGGACGCTGATTGAATGGTACGACTTCTACATTTTCGGTAGTCTGGCCACGATCATTGCCTCCCAGTTTTTTCCGGAAGACAAAGGTTCTTCCGCCCTGTTGTCTACACTGGCCATTTTTGCGGCTGGTTTTATCGTACGCCCGTTTGGCGCCCTGGTTTTCGGACGGCTCGGCGATATGGTGGGACGGAAATATACCTTCCTGCTCACCCTCGTTCTGATGGGTGGCTCCACCTTTTGCATCGGTCTGATCCCCGGTTACAAATCGATCGGTGTGGCTGCACCTTTGCTGGTTTTGCTTCTGCGACTGATCCAGGGTCTGGCTCTGGGTGGTGAATATGGTGGAGCGGCTACGTATGTGGCAGAACACGCACCCATTGAACGGCGGGGCTTTTTCACTTCGTGGATTCAGACCACGGCGACACTGGGCCTTTTCGTTTCGCTGGGCATCATCCTCACCACACGGAACACGCTGGGCGTAGAAGCCTTCAACGAATGGGGCTGGAGGATTCCGTTTCTGGTTTCTTCACTCCTTGTAATTGTGTCGATCTACATCCGAATGAAAATGGAGGAATCGCCTTTGTTCACCAAACTGAAAAAGGAAGGCAAAACCTCTTCGAATCCTCTTAAAGAAAGCTTTACCAAAAAAGACAACCTCAAAATGGTGTTGCTGGCCTTGTTCGGTGCGGTAATGGGACAAGGTGTGATCTGGTACACCGGCCAGTTTTATGCGCAGTCCTTTATTGAGAATGTCTGTAAAATCGATTTCGCCCAATCTCGGACCATCCTGCTTTGGGCAATTGCCTTCGCCACACCGTTCTTTGTTTTCTTCGGAGGATTGAGTGACAAAGTCGGTCGCAAATGGATTATGATGCTGGGAATGTTGTTGGGAATCCTCTCCTACCGAAGTATTTATCAGTACTTTCTGGACCACAGTTCCGACAAAAACAAAACCGAAATCGTGGCTCAGACCACGGTGGAACGCAAAGCCACGCTGATCGAATCTTCCGGCGATTCCCTCGTAAAAACCATTACGCTCCGTCATTTTACGGACGGTGCACACTTCAAGGAAACGGTAACCGATACATTCTACGTTGCCAAAGCCTCGTTGGGTGTGAAGCCTTTGAAGAAGATGGAAAAAGTACTGGGTGACGGCGATTACTGGATGTTCATCTTCCTGGTTTTCTTCCAGGTGTTGCTGGTGACCATGGTGTACGGACCAATCGCTGCCTTCCTGGTGGAATTGTTCCCGACCAAAATCCGGTACACCAGTATGTCGCTTCCTTACCACATCGGAAATGGTGTTTTCGGAGGACTGGTTCCGTTCATTTCTACTCTCATCATCGAATACACAAAAACAGCGGAGAATCCGGCCGGAACTCCACTCGCCGGTCTCTGGTATCCTATGGCCGTTGCGACCGTTTGTCTTATCATTGGGTCTTTGTATTTATCCAATGAAGTTGATCACAACGTCCGGGACGATGAGAATGTCTACATTCATCCGCATCACGACAATCACCACGCATAATTTTAAATCTTCATTCCAATGAATACGCTAAAAAGACTTCTCGGCTTTGTTTGGTTATTGACCGGACCCGCCATTCTGGTTTACCTTTTAATGGAAGCCTCGAAAAAAATCGCCCTGCCTACGTCAACATCCAACGATGTATTGCAGTGGAGCATCATCATCGGAATCTTTTGTCCGATAGCACTGGGCTTCATGTTGTTCGGGTACTATTCTTTGAAAGGAGAATATGACCTCGATCCGGAATTCCATCCAAAATGATGTAACGGTTAACGGATTATGAAAGAGCGGAATGTTCGTCAGAAACTGGCTGCACTGGCCCTCGCGGGTCTGGTGTTGTTGAACCTGCCCATTTTAGGGACGGTCAACAAGCTGGTTCTGGTATCGGGCATTCCGCTTTTGTTTTGGTACCTGTTTGGGGTTTGGTTTCTGCTGCTGGTTTTGTTGTTCCGGTTATCCCGCAAAGAACCATGATGAATCCCTGGCTCGTCACCGGACTGTCGGTACTCTACATTGGCGTTTTGTTCCTGTTGGCCTGGCAGAGCAAACGCTGGAAATTCTTCAGTCGCCCTGAAGTTCGGGCCTGGATTTACCCACTTTCGATGGGGGTTTACTGCACAGCATGGACATTCTATGGATCCGTAGGAAAGGCCAGTCGGGACGGACTTGAATTTCTGGCGGTCTTCATCGGACCCACCCTTACAGCTCCTTTGTGGTGGATTGTCCTTCGGAAAATGATCCGCATTTCTCAGGTACAGCGCACCAGTACCATCGCCGATTTTATTTCTTCCCGGTACGGAAAAAGCGTTTCGGTGGCAAGCATTGTAACGCTGATGTGTTTTCTGGGAATCATTCCCTACATCGCCCTGCAGCTGAAAGCCATTTCGGAGAGTTTCAATCTCATCACCGGAGGCGGACTTGGCTCTGGTAAAAACGATTTCTTCCACAATACGGCCTTGTATGTGGCCTTGTTTATGGCAGCCTTCACCATTCTGTTTGGTGCCCGGAAAACGGAAAACTACGAAAAGCACAACGGGATTGTAGTGGCGGTTGCCTTTGAATCCGTCATCAAATTACTCGCCTTTCTTACGGCTGGTATCGTGTTGATTTATGGAATCTTTGGAGGGTTATCGCCTTTGTTTACATCTGCCATGGAATTCCCCGAGGTCCGGAAAAATCTGGTCCTTCCAGAACAAGGCGGCATGGGTGAATGGTTCTGGGTGAGCAGTTTGAGTGCTTTGTCGATCATTTTACTGCCCCGTCAGTTTTTGCTCGCTGTGGTGGAAAACGACGAAGAGCAACATGTGCGAAATGCCATGTGGGTGTTTCCAACCTATCTGTTTCTGATCAACCTGTTTGTGCTGCCGCTGGCCATTGCCGGGATGCTCACTTTCCAGGCCGGTACCGTGGATCCGGATTATTTCATACTTCAGCTACCCCTGCATTTTAATATGCCGGCTCTTGCCATTCTCGTTTTCATTGGCGGAATTTCAGCCGCTACGAGCATGATCATTGTGGAAACCATGGCCTTAAGTACCATGTTCACCAACCACCTGCTGTTTCCGGTTCTGGTTGGTGTGGAATCGATTAAGGACCGGATTGCGCCCCATGTTTCCGCCATCGGACTTTGGAGCCGTCGGCTGGCAATTATCGCGGTTCTGGCTCTCTCCTATTTGTATTACCTCAACCTCAACAAGGTGTACTCCCTGGTTTCCATCGGGTTGATTTCGTTCGTTTCCGTTGCTCAGTTTGGACCTGCCCTGCTGGGAGGAATCTTCTGGAAAAAAGGAACCCGGGCCGGTGCACTGAGTGGTATTCTGACCGGATTCACCTTCTGGATTTACACCCTCATGTTGCCGACGATTGTGTCGCATTACGACTGGGGCAAAGAATGGATGGAGTACGGACTTTTCGGACAGGCCTGGCTTCGGCCCAATTCGCTTTTGGGTCTGGAAGGATTCAGTCCGGTGGCGCATGGTTTTTTCTGGAGTCTGCTGTTCAATCTGCTGGCCTACATTGTGGTGTCGCTCAACACGGACCAGGATGTTCTGGAGAAAAACCAGAGCGAGGTATTTGTGGACATCTTTCAATACTCGGCTGTGTACGAACGGACGGTGGTGCTCAAAGGCAAGGCTTCGCTGCCGGATCTGGAGGGATTGCTGAGCCGGTTTTTCGGAGAAGAGCGGTCCCGTCAGGTGATTCGTCTGTTCGCCCGCAAGCACCAGATCGAGATTTCGGACCCTGGCGTTCCGGCCGATCACCGGATTATAGCCTATACCGAGCGATTGCTGGCTGGTGTTATGGGTTCAGCCTCAGCACGAATGATGGTTTCGTCGATTGTGGCAGAAGAAGAAATTCGTCTGGATGAAGTGGTTCAGATTCTGAAGGAATCGCAACAGATTCTGAGCACCAACCGGGAGCTGGTACGGAAATCATCGGAACTAAAATCTGCACTGGAAGAACTTGCCTCGGCAAATTTTAGACTCAAACAGCACGATCATCTCAAAGATGATTTCTTATCGACCGTGACCCACGAACTAAGAACGCCGATTACGTCCATCCGGGCATTTACTGAGATTCTTTTCGACAACCCCGACATCGAGATGGAAGACCGTCAGCATTATCTGGGCATTGTGATCAAGGAAACCGAACGTCTGAGCCGTCTGATTTCACAAGTGCTCGATCTGGAACGATACGAATCCGGAAGGCAGAAACTAAGTCTGACCCGGATCACTCCGAAAGAACTGGTACAGGATGCAATGGAAGCCATGGACCAATTGTATCGTGAGAAAGGAGTTCAGATCCGGCTGGAACTGGATTCGGAAACTACCGAGCTTGTCTGTGATCAGGATAAAATCCTGCAGGTGCTTCTGAATCTCCTTTCCAATGCATTAAAATTTGTGGAAAAAGACCTGGGATGGATCGTGATCCGAGGAAAGAAAACAGAAGATGCTTATCATTGGGAAGTGGAAGACAACGGAAAAGGCATCTCCAAAGAATACCAGGAACTGATTTTTGAAAAGTTCTTTCAGGC
>DAIOVD010000136.1:7031-11355 GCA_036759185.1 Catalimonadaceae bacterium
GAAAAGGCATCTCCAAAGAATACCAGGAACTGATTTTTGAAAAGTTCTTTCAGGCACAGAACCAGCTCACCCGAAAACCAAAAGGCACCGGACTCGGACTGGCCATCTGCCGTCGGATTCTGGAACTGCACGGAGGCACCATTTCCGTTTCCAGCCAACCTGGCAAAGGCAGCCTGTTTTCGTTTGTTCTGCCCGACTGGAATGGTGCGAAAGATTCTAACTACCTTGAAAATCCAACCGAAACCAAATGAACCAGACCTCCAAAGTTCTCATCGTTGACGATGAACCGAATATCCTGTTGTCACTTGACCTGCTGATGCGCAAAGAAGGCCACGAAGTCTTCATTGCCCGCAACGGAATCGAGGCCCTCGAAATTCTGGAAAGCAAGGTTCCGGATCTGGTTTTGCTCGATATTATGATGCCCGATGTGGATGGCTACCAGATCTGTCGCTACATCAAAAGCACCGAACGCCTCAAACATGCCCGTGTCCTGTTCCTGTCGGCAAAAGGAAAAGAAACCGACATTCGGATCGGGATGGAAATGGGGGCCGATGCCTACATGACCAAACCATTCAGCACCCGGGCATTGGGACTGAAGGTCAAAGAATTACTTCTACTGGATTTGCGTCCATAACATATACACCACACCAATGAAACAACACCATTTAACCCCTGAATTCCAGGCCGGACAGGAGGCCTTCTGGCTGAAGCAAGCCGGCAATCTGTCCTGGAAAACTCCTCCTCAGACCGCCATCCGGCCAACGCCAAACGGATTTTACGAATGGTTTCCGGACGGCATCACCAACATCTGCCACCTCGCTCTGGACGTACATGTCGCCAACGGTCGTGGCGAACAGACGGCCCTCATTTTCGACTCACCGGTTTCGAACACCAAACGAAGATTTACCTTCCGTGAATTGCTGGCCGAAGTCCAAAAAGTGGCGGCTGCCTTACGGAATTCGGGCGTTGAGAAAGGCGACCGTGTCGTATTGTATTTGCCTCCTGTTCCGGAAGCGGCCATTTGCATGCTGGCCTGTGCCCGGGTGGGCGCCATTCATTCGGTGGTGTTTGGTGGATTTGCCCCGCATGAACTCGCCATCCGCATCGACGATGCCAAACCAAAACTGATCATTACGGCATCCTGCGGCATAGAAGTGGACAAAGTTATTCCCTACAAGCCGATGGTGGACGAGGCCATTTCACAATCGCTCTTCCCTCCTGCTCAGGTGGTGGTGATCCAACGGGAGCAGCACAAGGCGGTTCTCTCTTCCGATACCGACCTTGATTATGCAGCCTGGATTTCAAACGAAGGTGACGGAGCCTGTGAATGGATGAACTCCACCGATCCACTGTACATTCTTTATACGTCCGGCACGACAGGAAAACCGAAAGGAATTGTCCGGGATCACGGCGGGTATGCCGTCGCTTTGAAGTTTAGTTTCGATGAAATTTATGGCTCCAAACCAGGCGATACATTCTGGGCAGCCAGTGATGTGGGCTGGGTAGTGGGCCATTCCTACATGGTGTACGGACCTTTGATTCAGGGTTGCACGACAGTTTTATACGAAGGAAAACCCGTGAGAACTCCCGATCCCGGTGCGTTCTGGCGAATGATTGAAGAATACAAAATCCAGTCGCTGTTTGTGGCGCCAACTGCCATTCGTGCCATCCGCAAGGAAGATGAACACGGCAACCACATCCGGAAATACGATATCTCCTCGCTCAAAACGCTGTTTCTGGCAGGCGAACGCTGCGATCCTTCCACCTGGCACTGGATTCACGAACAACTCGGCATTCCGGTTCTGGATCACTGGTGGCAGACCGAAACCGGATGGCCCATTGCCTCGCCCGTGATTGAACCCGGAGAAAAGTACAGCATGGTGCCAGGTTCCGCCGGAGTTCCGGTTCCGGGTTATCAGGTGGAAATCCTGAGTCACGACGGACAACCTTTGATTCCACTTCAGGAAGGATTCATATCCATCAAACTGCCATTGCCTCCCGGCTGCATGCCGGGTTTGTATGAAGACGAAGAACGATTCTTTTCTTCCTACCTCGAAACCTATCCGGGCTATTACCAGACCGGCGATGGCGGATACTTCGATGAAGAAGGGCACCTCTTTATTATGGGCCGCACCGACGACGTGATCAACGTGAGCGGACACCGGCTATCGACTGGTGAAATGGAGGAAATCGTGGCCACCCATCCCAATGTGGCGGAATGTGCCGTCATTGGAATGGCCGATGAACTTCGCGGGCAAGTGCCTCTTGCCTTTGTCGTGATCAAGGACGGCAACATTGTGTCCGAAGAACAGCTGGAACGCGATCTCACGGATCTCATCCGCAAACAAATCGGGGCCATGGCCTGCTTCCGCCTGGTGCTCAAAGTACAGAGACTACCCAAAACCCGAAGTGGCAAAATCCTTCGGCGCATTCTCCGAAGCCTGACGGACGGTGAGCATTATGTGATTCCGTCCACCATCGACGACCCGGCGATTCTGGCTGAAATCCACGAATTGCTGAAAATCCGGAAAATCGGGAAGGCTTTTCAGGTCCTTTCCATTGAATCCTGACAACAAACCATTTTATTACCGCATCCAATCAATACCATGAACTTTCAGATTAAAACAAACGAAGGCTATGAGGCCGCCTACCGCAAAAGCGTTGAACAGCCGGAAGAATTCTGGGACGAAATCGCCAACCAATACCAATGGCGTCATCCCTGGTCCAAAACCCTGAACTGGAATTTTGAGCAGCCGGACATCCGCTGGTTCGAAGGCGGGAAACTGAACATCACCGAAAACTGTCTGGACCGCCATCTCGATCAGCGGGGCAACAAAATCGCACTCATCTGGGAGCCGAATGATCCGAAGGAATCGTTTCAACGGTACACCTTCATCGAGCTGCACTCGCATGTCTGCCGGATGGCCAACGTCCTCAAAAACATGGGCGTAAAGAAAGGAGACCGGGTCTGCATTTACCTGCCGATGATTCCGGAACTGACCTTTGCTGTAATGGCCTGTGCCCGGATTGGTGCCGTTCATTCGGTGGTGTTTGCCGGATTCAGCGTCAATGCCGTAGCCGACCGCATCCAGGATTCCGGTTGTGAATTTGTGATTACCTCCGACGGTTTGTACCGTGGAGCCAAGCAGATTCCGGTGAAATCTGTCGTGGATGAAGCCCTCGAATCTTGCCCCGGTGTGCAGAAAGTACTGGTGGTGAACCGTGTCAACTGGCCGATGGACATGAAAGCCGGACGGGATTTCTGGTACCACATGGAACTGGCGCATGTAAACGATGTGTGCCCGGCCGAAGAAATGGACAGCGAAGATCCGCTTTTCATTCTCTACACCAGTGGCAGCACCGGCAAACCAAAAGGCGTTGTGCATACCTGTGGCGGCTATATGGTCTACACCGGCTACACCTTTTCGAATGTGTTTCAATACAAAGAAAGCGATGTGTACTGGTGCACCGCCGATGTGGGTTGGGTTACGGGACACAGCTATCTGGTTTACGGTCCGCTTCTGAACGGCGCCACCACGCTGATGTTCGAAGGGGTTCCAACCTTCCCGGATGCCGGCCGTTTCTGGCAGGTGATCGACAAACACAGAGTCAATATTTTCTATACCGCTCCGACAGCGATCCGCTCTCTCATGGCTGCTGGCGTGGATCACGTGCTGGCCTACAGTCTGCACTCACTTCGGGTGCTGGGCTCTGTGGGTGAACCCATTAACGACGAAGCCTGGCATTGGTACCATACCCACGTGGGGAAAGGAAAGTGTCCGGTCGTCGATACCTGGTGGCAAACCGAAACGGGTGGCATCATGATTTCGGCACTGGCCGGTATTTCGGAATTGTGGCCGGCCCATGCTGGGTATCCGCTTCCGGGCATTCAGCCGATCCTCGTGAACAGCGACGGTTCTGAGATTGTCGAAAACGACGTTGAAGGGCACCTCTGCATCAAGTTTCCATGGCCATCCATCATCAGGACTACCTGGGGCGACCACGAGCGATGCCGTCTGAATTATTTCAGTACCTATAAAAACCTCTATTTCACCGGAGACGGAGCCCGACGGGAAGCCAATGGCATGTATCGGATCATCGGTCGGGTGGATGATGTGATCAATGTGAGCGGTCACCGGTTCGGGACGGCGGAGATTGAAAATGCCATCAACCAGAACAAGAAAGTGGTGGAATCTGCTGTGGTGGGATTTCCGCATCCGATCAAAGGACAGGGTATTTATGCCTATGTGACGTTGACAACCGGGGCCGAATCGACCAACCAGATGCGGGACGAAATCGTGGAATCGGTGGTGGAGCACATCGG
>DAIOVD010000137.1:0-11258 GCA_036759185.1 Catalimonadaceae bacterium
AGCCGGGAAATAATTGACCGGAACTCCAAAATAATTGTCTGAAGATTTGTTTTGTTTATTCGGGTAATTACATTTGTTCCCGGATACTACTTCAATAGCCCAATGAAAGGTCCACAGTTTGCAGAATATTTCCTTTTGACTGCATATTACTGTCTACTGGTGGATTCCTTGCCTTAGTGCGCAACATGTTTGCCACAGGCGCATTTCCCGGAAAATTGCAGTTTTGTTATCCTCGTTTTTATTGTTACTGATCGCGACAAATTGGTTTTCATTTGTGGGCCATGACGTTTGCGGTGTCATTTTGATGAATGATGGGTGTTTTCAACTTTTAAAATAGGTTGGATGGAAGAGTATTGTCTTTTATATATTCATCAATGACATATGAGTAATGATTGCAAGTATTGTATAATTTGCAATTGGGGAATAACTACATAAAAAATAAATGAAAGATGTGGTTGGTGACTTGAAATATAAGTATTGGAATTTTAAATAGTTATAATAATTAAGGTTGCTCAACTTTAAATTATTTGAAATTGAGATGAAAAAAAATAATGAAAAAATATGCGGAATATTTGGAAGTAATAATTGTGGGAATATATGTTTGCATAAGTTTAAATCCATTTAAAAATATGAAAAAAGATTTTGTAAAAGTTAGAGACCTGGAATTGTCCCAACAATTAAAGGCGTTTCATGCAGGGCTGTTATCCATTGGTAAGAACCATGGTTTCACGGATGCGGAAATTGAGGAAGCTGGTAAAGACGCCGCTGCATTTGCCTACACGGAATTTTTGCACGACAAATACACCCAGCATTTAAAGAGTCTGACAGCCTTCAAAAACGAAATGAAGACGGGTGCCGGTGGGGTTCCCGTTGAACTTCCGGTATTGGATTTGTCGGGTGCTGAGCCGGTTATCGTGCCGGATGGCATTGTAAGCCGCTTCCGGGCAAAGGCGGCAAAAATGAAAGCATCTGCCAACTACAGCACCGCCATAGGTTTGCAGCTCCAGATTGAAGGAGTTGACGTTCCGGATGAAGATCCAAACACCGCAAAGCCTGTGATTGGTGGCCTTCGGATCGCATCTTCCAAGGTGGAATTGAAATGGAAGAAAGGTTCATTCGACGGCATCCGGGTTTTTCGAAAGATTGATGGTGGTGAGTTTGTCTTGTCTGGTTTCAGTGTGAGTCCTCCCTACATCGACAGCGCTCCTCTTCCGTCTGGTTCCCAGGTATGGACATACGCCATTCAGTATTTCATCGATGACAATGAAGTAGGTTTGATCAGCGATCCTTCCTCCATCAGCGTTACCTCCACAGTGGGCACTGTATAGGTTCTTCCTTAAATCAATATCAAACAAAAAGGCCGTCCTGAAAAGGGCGGCCTTTTTTTGTGGGCACTTTGGGCAACCAAAGGAAGGCTTTGTCCGAAGCGAAACCTACCTTTCAGTAACCCAGCATTTACTTTGAACTAAATCTTCTCATTGCACTTCACTGGGATTGGTCGAAACATCCGCAATCGTGAATCCTTCTTGTTTCTTATTTTGGCTTATAGTCTTCGTTATAGTTTTTGTAGCCCGCTAATCTGGCCGTAGGTGCCAGTAAGAACTTCATTGTTTTAAGCACAGGTTTAGGTGGTGCATCTTTTGTTGGGTACGAATCAAATTTATCACCAAATACAGCCAGTTGAAAGAGCACTTTGGGCGGTTTTGAATTGGCTTCATTTTCGTCCCAGAATGGATAGATCTGAGAAAGACAATATGCAAATTCCAAAGGCATTGTACTTGTTACCACAACGACTGAGTCGGTTTCGTTAAATGGTCTATGAGGGGTGTTCTTTGGAATGGTGATGGATTGGCCGGCTTCTATTTTCCGAATATCGTTCCCATACTGCATGGAGAGTGTTCCGCTTTTAACCTCGAAAATCTCATCAAAATTCTCATGAACATGGGGCACCGGTCCATTCGACTTAGGCTGTATTTCAATGTCTGTGGTGAGGTTGCCATTTTCAACCTTTTTTACGGTTTGGGTTAACCCTTCCAGCTTTGAATGAAAAGCCAGATTGATCTTGAAATAGTCGTTTAAGTCGGGAGTTTTTGTTGGGATAATCCAATGATGAATGATAAGGCCAATAATGAAATACGCACCTATTATTGAAAGTGTCCACATCGCTGCTTTTTTTAGTTTTTGTTTCATTTTTCTACATACCGATAAATCTTGATTCTACGAGCCAAAGCCAGCTCGATGGCTTGATGTATGGCAAGGGAGCAAAAATCGGAAAAAGTTCAATGCGTTTAAAACAACAATTTACACCCGCTTGTACATTGAGTTAGCACAGCGATCTACGTACGTGATATAAGAGGTAGGTTGTAACCATGCCGTTGGCTTGGCATAGCCAGGTATTCAAATTTGCTGCTCAAACTTTGAGGATTTTGCTTGCCCAATAAGGCTTTTGCTTTGTTAAAGTCGAATTCAGATTTGGCCAATTATTTAACTTCCGGTTTACAACCTACTTTCTATTATAAGTTCGTAGTGATCCTTCTGAATACTACGAACAAGAGGAAAATAGAGTGTCTCACCTTTTTGGACAGCCACAAGGGGCTCAAGATCAGCCACATTACCTTTTACGGTCTGTTAGTTCATTTCTCGTTTGAAACTGCAGAAAAGGAAATTTTGTGTTGTTTCAAATGGTGTTGTATGATCTTCAGTTATGCAGCGAAGTTTATTAAACCCGTTTTCAAGTTCGGCTGTTAATTTTTCTTCGCTGTATTGTTGGATTTGCAGTCCACTGCATTTTTCAGGGCCGTTGTCTGAAAACGTTCCAATTGTCAAAAAGCCAGATACAGAATTTCTTGCCGTGTCCAAATACTTTGCAACCTGGTCTCCCGTGGTAAGAAAATGAAATGTTGCTCTGTCATGCCATACATCAAATGTGGTGTCTGGTTTAAATTCTGTTATGTCGCTGACAACCCAATTTACATGTTCTGCTCTGTCACCCAAACGCTGCTTTGCCTTTGACAGCGCCTGGGCCGAAATGTCAAGCACAGTGATATTTTGAAAACCTTCGTCAAGCAGATAATCCACCAATTTACTGTCCCCTCCACCAACGTCTATAATTTTTGCAGTCTTGTCTAAACCAAACGAATGTATAAAATCCAGTGAAGTTTTTGGAATTTCCTGGGTCCAGCTCACTTCTTGCGGGCTTTTCGACTTATATACTGTATCCCAATGATTTTGTATTGTATTTTCCATAAAGTAAAGGTCTGAATATGACAAAAATTAAAGTGTGACAAATGTTGCATTTGGGTTGGCATTGCCTGAATGATGACCACGACAGCCCATCAGCTTAGCTTTTACCGAAGTTACAAACCGTCGAAAGTAGCCGATTGAAAAGAGAGGGGCAACTTTCACCTATTGTTTCCGGACTCTGCTTCGTTCTCAAATCAAACGATCCTTTTTCATTTCGCCAAACTCTTGTATTTCCTTTGAACTTTGAACATCCGACTTTGAACTAGCCAATCGAGTTCAAAATTCAAAGTTCAAAGAGGAAAGAAGGGGGGGGGAAGAATTAGGAATTAGGAATTAGGAATTGAGAATTAGGAATTGAGAATTAGGGATTGAGAATTAGGGATTGAGAATTAGGGATTGAGAATTAGGAATTAGGAATTAAGAATGATGACAGAAGCATTGCTTTCCCCTATTAAGGCAGAAGTTCCCCCTCCGGAGCCTGTCCCGATTTTACATCGGGAGGGTAGGGGGCCTCGTGCCGACGGGATGGGTTACGATCGGGCAGCGTTGAGGTCTGGATTTGTTGTGGTCGGTACCGAAGGTCAGACCGCGACAAATCCCAGGACGTTCTTGCATTTATCCTACAATCCTATAATCCCAAAAATCCTAATTCAGACAAACACGGGCATCCAGCCCAATTCAATATTTCGTACCTAAAGGCACTTTGAATGCAGTTGCGTATCTGGTTTCTACCAATAGCGGGCACCTAAAGGCGCCAGGTTTTGCATTCTGTCGCTAAAGCGCCACTTCACTTCGTTCAGCATTCATCATTTATCGTTCATAATTCATAATTAAACAGTCAGTTAACCAGGAATAGGGCATCCAACCACGAATCACGCACCACAAATCACTAACCAAACTACGGCATTCTCTCGCTGATTCTCGCTTCCTCGTAGTCCGTTTCTTTTTCGAAGCTGCGGATCATTTCGTCGGGGTAGTGGTTTTGGATGCGGAGTTCTTCCAGGGCCATTCGTCGCACTTCCACCAGTTCCATGATGGTTTCCTGGTAGTAGGCATTTTCTTTCGAAGGGTGCTTTTTGGTCTTTTGCTTTTCGAGATTGGTGAGCTGGTTCTCATAGCGCTCTTTCAGAATCCGCATGGCCGGGTTGGTGTCGCCTGATTCGCGGATCTTTTCCGAAAGTACCGTCAGTACGGCCGTGGCCAGATAGGTCTGGATCTCTCTTTCCTGTACCCCCGCATTGCTTTTCACTTCGATGCCCAGTTTCCGGATCAGCCAGGGAAGGCTCAGTCCCTGTAAAATGAGGGTACAGAAAATCACAATGAAGGTGATGAACAGAATCTGGTTGCGGTGCGGAAAGTCCTGGCCGTTTCTCAAAAGGACGGGTATCGAAAGGGCTGCGGCCAAAGAGACCACACCCCGCATTCCGCTCCAGGCAATAATAAAGATCGATTTCCAGCCGGGGTCGGGCTCGGAGTCCCGCACTTTTTTGCTCCACATCCTCGGCAGATAGGCCGCCGGAAAAACCCAGATAATCCGGAGAACGATGGACAAAAGACTGATGATAACGCCATAATACACATTGCGTCCGAGGGTGCCCGGTTCCAGACTGGCCAGAATGGAAGGCAGCTGCAATCCGATGAGAATGAACACAGAGCCGTTCATCAGAAACACCAGTGTGTCCCAGAAACCCTGCGATTGCAGACGGGTACTGAACGAAAACACCGCGGTGGACCGGCTACTGAGAAACAGGCCGCCACTCACCACAGCCAGGACGCCCGACAGTCCGAAATGCTCGGCCGCGATGTACATGAGGTAAGGCGAAATGACGGTGATGCCCGTGTCGATGCTCGACGTAGTGGGCAAATAGCGGTGCAGCACATAAATCACACCGCCGATGGCCAGACCAATGGCAATTCCTCCGGAGGCGGCCACCATAAAATCAATACCGGCTTTCCAGAGGACGAACTGTCCGGTAAGCACAGCCGCCAGAGCAAAGCGGAAAACGATCAGACTGACGGCATCGTTCACCAGGCCTTCGCCTTCCAGAATCACCAGCACCCGGCGGTTCATTTTAATTTTCTGCATCACCGAAGAAGCCGCTATGGGATCGGGCGGGGAAATGATTCCGCCCAGCAAAAATCCAAGAGCCAGTGTAAATCCCGGAATCAGCCAGGTGGCAACCAGGGCCACGGCCACCGAAGTAAACAACACCAGACCCAGAGCAAGCAGGGAAATCGGTCTCCAGTTTTTCGCAAAATCCTTCCAGGCCATGTTCCAGGCCGCCGAATAAAGGAGGGGAGGGAGGAAGATCAGAAAGACCAGGTCCGGCTCCAGAATGATGTCCAGCACATGGGGAATAAAGCCAATCACCAATCCGGAAATGACCAGAAAAATGGGATAGGCGATGTTCAGTTTTTCGGCCAGCATCGACAAAAGCGACACGGCCAGAAGGAGGGAAATGATCAGCAGCAGACCGTCTTCCATCCTACATTTTAAGCTGCTTGTTTTCCACTCGTTTCAAAAAGTGTTCAGCGGACAATATTCGCCATCGCTTCTTTTTTCATCTGACTTTTCCGGTATGAAACCCGCTCTGTGGAGTGCGCCGGAGCGACTCCGTAACGGGATAAATTTTCAACAGGAGCCAGCTGATTCAACGCTTTCTCCATAGTAAGTCTCGCCATGAGATAACTCACGGTCGATTCTGCGCCCTGGTTCAGGTTCACATTCTCTTCTTCCAGTCCGTCGTAACAACCACCTGTACAGGGATTGTAAATAATCTGATGCAGGTGATTACTGCCCAGAAACCAGTCGAAGGCATGCCGCATTTTGGTGCGGTAATCCTCATTTTTAAAATGAAGATAAAATTTGCTGAGGGCCATAATGGTGTAGGCCACATCGATTGGTTGTTCGCCTCCCGGTCCGGCTTGTCCGTTTACTTCTCCCTTTTTCAGCCATTCTTTGTTTGAAATCACCTGGATGCGTTTGGTCGGAAAGATCTTCGCCAGCAGAAACTGAAAGCTTTCGAGGGCAATCTCCTGATACACGGGATTTCCGGTCACCAGAAACGCACACAACATGGCTTCGGGCAGAATGCTGTTGGCATAGGTGAGATAACTTTCAAACCATTGCCATTCCGGGTCCGATTCGTGGCGATACATCTGAACCAGACGGTCTGCCATTTCGGTGGTGAGGCCGATGGACGATTGCGTGGTGCTGTTGAGATTGCGGTAGTACAAACCTTTGATGGCAAACGACATGGCACGGGTCGAGTGCATGGTCCGGATGGAAGGAAGTGCCAGTTTGAGGGAATGTTCCGCCATGGCAATCATTTCAGAAGGAAGGATTCCGGCCTTGGAAATGATGTATCCCAGCGCCCAGATGGCCCGCCCGTTGGAGTCCGACAGATTGGTCTGCACATTCTGGTGGGTAAACTGCCGGGTGGCATCCACATAATTGAGGAAGTTGCCTCCCGATTGCTGGCAGAACACAATGAACCGGAGGTAAATGGCGATGTACCGCAGGTCAGAAGGATCTTTGAACAGCTCGTAATTCTGACAAAACGCCACCATTGCCCGGGCATTGTCGTCCAGCGTAAAACCCGATTCCAGGTCCGGCTGGTTGATCACCGAAAACTGAATCATACCAAAACTGGTGGTCAGCTTTTTCATGTGGTTCAGGTTGATGCCCGGCAGGCGGTAGGTCAACGAAATGGCTTCGGAAACCTTTGAGAAGAGCAGTCCGTGGGCAATGGCTGCGTTTTCCCAGGAAGTAGATGCCATCCGGTGCAATCCGTTGGAACTGATGTTTTTTCTCAGATCGGAATCTTCCAGAAGCTTGAGCACGGCATTGGCCAGTTCCGGAGAATCCCCGAAATTGACGATGATGCCGGCATCGTCTTTCAACACTTCCCTTGCGTGAGGAATGGGAGTCGAGACAATCGGGCAACCGCAACTGATGGCATAGGCAAACGTTCCGCTCACGGCCTGGTTTGGATCTTTCGAAGTGAACAGATAGATGTCGGTGAGCTGGAGATATTCCAGAAGGTCCGGAAGAGGAAGGAATTGGTTGATGAATTCCACATGGTGTTCCAAATGCAGCTCGGCCACAAAGGATTCCAGCATCCGTCTGTATTCTTCGCCCTCGTTTTTTACAATGGAGGGATGCGTTTTTCCAATCACCAGAAACAAAACATCGGGATGCAGTTTCACGATTTCGGGGAGGGCAAGCAATGTGGTTTCAATGCTTTTTCCCGGACCGAGCAGTCCAAAGGTGGAAAGCACCGTCCGTCCGGTGAGTTTGTATTTTCGTTTCAGGACGGCCTTATCGGAATGGGGCACCAGGTGGGTTCCGTGTGGAATCACACTCAGTTTTCCGGCTGAGATGCCATAATCATTGATCAGGATTTTTTCGGATGAATGCGTCATCACAATAATGGCCTTCGCTGTTTTCGAAATGGCGATCACCATGTCTTTCAGCTCCTGATCCGGTTCTGGCAGGACGGTGTGGAATTCCAGAATCACCGGCTTACTGAGCGATTGCAGAAAGAGGAGAAACTCCGGTTTGCGGTTGGCGAAAAAACCGAATTCGTGCTGCACCACAACAATTTCAATCCGGGCATCCTCATTGATCTGGCTGGCCAGGTATTGGAAAGAATCCGGTTCATCGGTGTTGAGGAAATACTCCACTTCCCCGGCGTAGGAATGTTGTTCGGTTTTCGATTCCACCGGACAAATCCTCACCTGGAACGAATGGTCAAAGGTATTCTGCAGGGCAGTGACCAGATCCTGGGAATAGGTGGCAATGCCGCATTCCCGTGGAGGAAAAGACGTAATGAACAGGATTTCCGGTACACTGGCGGATGATCCGTTTTCTGAATCATTGCATTGGTTTTCAAACAGGCGGTTCCGGTCGTCAGAAAGTCCGATGAAACGGAATGGGTTGTTTTCAGGATGTTGCATGGCTGGGGATGAGTTGAATAAGTTTGGTAATCAGTTGGTTGATATTGACGGAGGCACAGGCAATCTGTTCATCGGCCGCACCGTAATAGATGTATAGGGTTTCCCCTTCCAGAACGGTCCCGGTTGGAAAGCAAACGTTGTTGACTTCGCCTTTTAGTTCCCATTCCTGGTCGGGTTTGAACAGGGCAGATGGCAGACGGGACAATTCGATGGCGGGATTTTCAAGATCCAGCAAGGCAGCACAGGCACAGTACACATAACCGTTCACCGAATCACAAACGCCGTGATAAATCAGCAGCCAACCATGGGCAGTTTCAATCGGCGGACAGCCACCTCCGATGTAACTGATTTCGTGTTTATATCGTGGGGTCATCAACACATGGTCCTGGTGATGGAGGAAATAATTCCGCCAGAACTCTGGGGTGAGGTCTTCAATGTTGTCAACCGACACGATCTGCACATCGGGCTTGATCCGGTGCAGGAAGGTGATTTTTCCGTTGATGCGTCGTGGAAAGAAAACCGTGTTTTTATCCCAGATGAAGACCTTTTTACCTTCCTTTTCCCGGATGCCTTCGTGGCTGTTGAAACGCAGGTATTTGTCATTCAGCGGAGATTTGGCCGAGGCCAGGTGGCTGAATTCTTCCCAGGTCATCAAGGGCGCAATGAGTCCCTTCCGTTCGAAATGCTCCAGATCGGTGGAGGTTGCCAGGCATGCCAGGGCATTCACACCATCGTAAGCCGTGAAACTGAGGTAGAACACATCATCGATCATCGAAATCCGCGGATCTTCAATTCCATGCGATTCCATTTCTTCCTGAGGAAACAAAATGGGGTGTTCAAATCGTTGGTCCAACACCAGGGGACTGCTGAAATTGCAATACCCGATGCTGGAATAATTGCCTTTGCTCACAGCCCGGTAGAACATGTGGATGCGTCCGCCAAACTGAATAACGGCCGGGTTTAAAACCCCTTCGTTTTCAAAGCCCAGTTCAGTTTTGTGTAGCAGAACGCCGTGTTTTTGTACTTCGATCATTGGTTGGTTCGGATTATGGAAGTGAATTCAAAAGGTTAATTTTCAGATGGATGAAGAAATTTTGTCACAGATGATAAAGGCAAAATCCTTGTAGCCGTCCTTTTACGGACGGTATCGGTGAGGAAGAAAATATGCCTGAAAAGGTTAGTGGGATT
This sequence comes from Catalimonadaceae bacterium, assembly GCA_036759185.1. Classification (GTDB taxonomy): domain Bacteria; phylum Bacteroidota; class Bacteroidia; order Cytophagales; family Flexibacteraceae; genus CAMDMI01. The sequence goes on from DAIOVD010000137.1 coordinate 9,391, forward strand.
GGGTATGCCTGAATCTGGTGTCAGACGTTTTCCAGAGCGATTCTCTGTTTGTACGACTTCAGCTCTTTGAAGAAGGTAGGAGTGAGGCCGGTTACCTTCTTGAACTGATTCGAAAGATGGGCCACACTGCTGTAGTTCATAATCTGGGAGATCTGGGTGAGGTTTAACTCATCGTAGAGAAGAAGCTCTTTTACTCTTTCTATTTTATGATTAATGATGAAGTGCTCAATCGTTATGCCTTTCACTTCACTGAATATATTGGACAGGTAACTGTAGTTATGGTCCAGTTTTTCGGCGATGTAATCCGAGTAGTTCATATTCGGCATTTCATCGGAATAGTGAACCAGTTCCACTATGACATTCTTGATCTTTTCAATAAGGATGGCCTTTTTATCATCCAGCAATTCCAGCCCTGATTTGAACAGTTTTTTTTTCAGTTCATCGTGCTGGTCCGGAGTGATGTCGTAGGGTGTTTCCACCATGCCCAACTCCAACTGAATAAATGGAATCCCCATCTCCCTGAGCTCTTCCTTTACCACCATTTTACAACGGAGGCTGACCATGTATTTTATGTATAGCTTCAAATTTTAGATATTTTATGTGGTTTTTTCATGGTTTCCTTTTGAAGCGAATAGATATTCTTATACCGGAAAACCGACATCGCCTGTCGGAATACCGGGTTTCTGTTACTTAATCTTCATAGCCACTTTTGAAAATGGTGGAGATCATTTTGAATTTCTGGCTGGCATTGAAACTATGCCTGGAATGAGCCGGAATGAGTACACCTTCGCCCAGGTGCAGGTTGATTTCTTTGTCGCTCAGCAGTAATTGAGCGGAACCATCGATGATCTGAACAAACACATCAAAGGGAGAAGCTTTTTCGTACAATTCTTCTCCGGCGTCTACGGAAGTAACGGTTACATTTCCCGTTAACTTCCGGATGATGGTTTTGCTAAGTATTGCATTGGGAACATACTCTGTAATCTCGACGAGAATGACAGCCTTTCCTTTTTCAATATCGTTGGTTTCCATAAATGCAATGATTCTGCTTTTTACTGATTCTGAGTTGAATCTGAGATTCTGACAAGTACGTTCTATTTTTTGTTGTTCACACGGAAATCTTTCAGAGCTGCCCCCAACTCTTCCATATCGTGGTTGTATTCCCGCTTGAATTCCTCCCAGTCACTTTGGTTCTTTTCGTAGGCATCCATTCGTTCGGTCAGTTCTTTGTTCTTCTTTTCCAGAACCATGATGGTTTCCGGATATTTGGCATCCAATTTATTCCCCGGTTTTTCCATTTTCTTTTTCAGAGCGGCAATCCGGATGTCATTGCTGCGGATTCTGGCTTCAGAGTCGTTGCGGAAGATTTTCCACTCTTCCACTTGTACCGCTTTTACAGAATCAGATTTGATGTCTTCTTTCACATCGGCCAGTTCGTGTTTGGCTTCCTGCACATTTTCTTTTGCATCTTCTTCTTTCTCTTTTGTTGTCTGACAGCTGAGCAGAATCATGCCTGAAAAATTCAGGAACATGGCGAGAGTAATTACACTGGTTAGTTTCATAATTTAAAATTGAAGGGTTGAAGTCTTCTGATAAAGCTGTGGCCGCTGGTTTGTTTCCGCAGTTCCGATCAGCAGGGAACGGTTAGAAGGAACGTTGTTCCGGCATTGGTTGATGTTCCGGATGGTTGTTTTGCTCCTGTTTCCATATCACAAAGATGAGGCGGGTGCTTGGCCTTTGAATTACACAATTAGCAGGAATGTTTATGTGATTCAATTTAGTAGATAGTAGATAGTAAGAAGTAGTCAGTAATAAGTAATCAGGCGGAACGTGGCGCATGAAGCGCCAAATCAGGTGAAGGGATTGAG
>DAIOVD010000138.1:0-8289 GCA_036759185.1 Catalimonadaceae bacterium
GTAAAAGCGGAAACAGATTTTACAACGAAAAGCCGGATGGGAGCACAGACTTCAATCCGGCTTTTTTCTTTTCCAGCACCGCCTGCCAGGTTTCATATTCTTTTCCATAAGAAATCAGCGGGCGATGATTTTCCAATTGAATCACATCCTGAATCAGCTCATTCTGTTTCACTTCTTCCGGATCCAGCCATTGAGAACTGAACCGGTTCCAGATGTGTGAAACCGCTTCGGCATTGGGGTGAATCAGATCACGGTCGTAAAAGCGATAGTCCCGCAATTCATCCACCATAATTTCATATGCCGGAAAATAATACACATCCGGAAGCTCTTCCGTGAGCTGCTGAATGGCCACCCGAAGTGCGGATTTACTGACGGCATTTTCTTCCAGCCCATCACGTGTATGGCGGACAGGACTCAGCGTCAGTAGAATTTTAAGTGTCGGATTTTGCTGACGAATCCGGAGAATTTCTTCTTTCCATAAAGCGACGATTTCATCCGGGCCGCTTCTTCTTTTGGTAAAAACCGATTGAGGTTGTTTGTGGCATTTACCAACCATGCCGAGGTCCTGATGATCATACCAGAATGCCGTTCCCCAAGTCATCACCAGCCAGCTGGATTTCTGCAAGGTTTCCTGCAAGTGAACACAGGCATCCCGGATCTGTTTGCTGAGTTCTTCGGGATTCCGTCCCTGAAAAGGATGACCCAGCCAATAGTTTTGCCAGACACCGCCCTTTTCAAACGAATGGGATTGAAATTCCGGCTCCGTCATTTGGAGAAGTTGTCGGATGACGAGCGGATGAAACACCACGCCCATAGGATTCGCTTGAACCTGATATCCGAATTGTTTCAGAAACGGCGAAAGCGATTCCACGAAACAAGAACCCATCCAGAGCATGGATTCGCTTCGGTTAATACGGACGGTACTTTCTGGCAATCTGACCACCGTCCGGCGGAAAGGATCGGTACTACCGGTCATTTTTCCACTTCAGTGTATTGAGCAGATGCACCATATCGTTGCTGATGTATCGAATGGCAGGTGCCAGAGAATCGTTGGCTGTCGCCGTCCGGAAATACAATGCTCCACGAAGAAAATTCCGGCTGCTGTCGGTGGTGTAAAACTGGAACTGAGTCGGCACCTGACCCGTGAGGGCGAACACATAGGCCGTTTGTCCGGCTGCGGTCCTCATCCGGCTTTCTTCGATGCCGTATGCCTTTATGTTGTGTTTGTTGATGAGCGTCCTGGAATCTTCGATATACTCGTTGAGCATTTTCATGTCACCCCCAATGTCTTTGTAGGTAAGCTGAACTTCCGCTGCGAGGGCAGGATATTTGATATTGACCCAATGTTCTTCGGCCAGCCGGTTGCTGTCTTTGTACACGACGGCCTGGTCTGAAACTTCAAAGGAATAGGGATGATTTTGGTCATAGGCCACATAATGTGGCTTTGGAAGGTCGAACCGCGGATAGCCACGCTCTTTCGGCTGGTAGGTTTCCTGGCAGGAAAACAGGCCGAACGTGCCTGCAAAGAGGGAAAACAGGAGTCCTTTCAGGTTTTTTACAGTTCCAAGGTGAGTCATATGCGATTCTTCTGTTGTTTTGTGGTCCCAAATATGGTAGGGATAAGGCAAACGATACACCATGTCAGAACTTAAAAATATTCAAACAGCTCAAACACCGGTCATTGGGATCACATTGGGCGATGTAAATGGTATTGGTCCGGAGATTCTGATCCGCTTGCTGGAAGACAGCCGTCTTCTCAAATTATGCACACCTGTTGTGTATGGTAACCATAAGATTATCAACCGCTACCGTAAGTTGATGACGGTGGAAGATTTCCAGATGATTCCCTGCAAAGGTGCTGATCAGGTGGCCCACCGTAAAATCAACATGCTCAATTGCTGGGATGAAGATTACGAAATTAAACCTGGCCAAACCGATGAAGAAGCCGGAAAGCTGGCGCTTATTGGACTGAAAAGAGCGACGGAAGATCTGAAAGCAGGTTTCATTGAAGCACTGGTCACAAATCCGATCACCAAATCGAATATGCCGAAGGACGATTTTCCTTTTCCTGGCCACACGGAATTTTTTGCAGACGCGGCTGGCGTGAAAGATTGCCTGATGCTGATGGTGCACGATACATTTAAAGTTGCTCTGGCTACAGTCCACATTCCGTTGGAAAAAATAGCCGGAGTTCTCACCCGGAATCTGATTTTTAACCGGCTTACCCAGCTGGAAAAATCGTTGATTTCAGATTTTGATATTCCACAGCCCAAGATTGCGGTTCTTGGACTCAATCCTCATGCCGGTGAAAACGGTAAGCTGGGAAAAGAAGAAGAAACCATCATCGGACCGGTGATCAAAGAATGGAGAGGAAAAGGAAAACATGTGTACGGTCCGTTTCCGGCAGATGGCTTTTTTGCTTCCGGTCATCACACACAATACGATGCTGTTTTGGCAATGTACCACGATCAGGGACTTGTTCCGTTCAAAGTGCTGGCCGGAATGGAAGGAATAAATTTCTCTGCCGGCCTTCCTTTCATCCGTGTTTCTCCTGACCACGGCACGGCGTATGACATAGCCGGAAAAGGAATTGCTTCCGCCGATTCACTTCGGGCCGCTGTTTTCAAGGCCCTGGACCTGATCCGGATTAAATCAGAAAAAGTGAAGAAGCAGGTTGTGAGCCGATCACTTCCAGCTTCCACTGGCCGAGATTAAATCGGCTTTGTTGAGTGAAAGCTCATTGGTGTAAATGGGCTTTCCCGATTTGCTGTAAATGATGAGGTCAGCCGCCATCATTTCTCTCTTTTTCAGAATATCTTTCAAGGTGCCCAATGAAAGGCGAAGAATGATGTCCTGTCCGTTTTCCTCGCTGAGGTAATAATCGTTTTCGGTAACTTCTACCTTGACCGGTTTTTTGGAATCCGGGTTTTTGAGTTCTACATACGAAATGCAATCTGCCATTCGAACATCCACTTCAAATTCGATGTTCCCATCGTCTGCTTTGTAGTTGTAGTCTTTGAGAACAACTTTGGGCGGCTTTCTTCCGACAGTCTGTGCTGCCAGTGGAAATGAAAGAATCAAAGCAAGGAGCGTAGTGAATACGGTGGCCGTTTTCATAGCAGTATTTCGTAAAAGGTGGTAAAGAATCCGGGTACATGAATACGAGCCATATGGTCTTGTATTCGATACAAAAGTAAACTGAATATGTTCAGCACTCGGTTGCAAAGAGCCGGGAACCTTGCATCATACAGAATAAGGACCGCCTTTTACAATTTTCGTGGAAATCACGTTCTAATTGATCAGAAGGTCAATTATGAATTGAAAACCGGAAAAGAAGAAGAGAAAAAAACGCCATTACATCACCGATTCCAAGCTTTCTTTCATTGGTGGAATCAATCGGGTCTCACCTGTTCCCTGCTGGGTTTCACTTTCTCCACAAAGGCAAGTTTGACACAAACTCCACCCTGTGTTCTTATTTCAAGTTGAGCACCCAACTGTGCCGAGAGGGCCTGTACCAGATTCATTCCCAATGATTTCAGATTGGATAAATCCATATTTGGTGGCATTCCGATACCGTCGTCTTTGATTTCGAGTTCGTACTGATCGTTTTTCTTTTCAAATCGGATTTCAATCAATCCTTTTTCCTTTCCAACAAACGCATGCTTGCAGGCATTGGAAATTACTTCGTTGATGATCAGGCCGCAAGGGACGGCGGAATTGATATCGAGAAACACATTTTCCACTTTGGTGGAAATCTGCAAATCAATCCGGCGGGAGTTGTAGGTGAAAAAGAGAGTCCGGGTCAGTTCTTTAATGTAGGACTCCATTTCCACCTTGGCAAGTGTTTTGGACTGATACAGTTTTTCATGAATCAGCGCCATTGATTTGATACGGCTCTGGCTGTCACGGAACACATCAATCAGTCCCGGGTCTTTGATGTACCCTGTTTGAAGTTGAAGCAGACTGGAAATCACCGCCATGTTATTCTTCACCCGATGGTGAATTTCCTGGATCAGAATTTCTTTTTCATGAAGGGCCAGTATGATCTGTTCCTCTGATTTTTTCTGGGATGTGACATCTGAAATCCGAAGCAGGATGAGCTGCTTTCCTTCCTGGGTGAACGAAGTGGCGGCCAGACTTCCCCAGAAATTCTGGTTGGCGAGATTCAGCATTTCTGCTTCCACAACCGGGTTGTCGTCCTGAATATTGAGGAACAGATTTTTCCAGAAACGGGACCCTGGCTCTTTCACCGTCTGGATTTTCTGGATGTGCTCCCCGACAATTTTGTCTTTACCACTTGCTTTTATAAGGTCAAGGGCCTTGAGATTGCAATCCTGAATCCGAAGGGTTTCTGCTTCAATGATAAATAAGGCATCGGCTACCTTATTAAAAATCTGCTGAAGGAGGAATTCACTCCTTCGCAGTTGTTGTTCCTGTTTTTTCTGCTCGGTGATGTCGGTGACAACACCCAGAATATTCGGATTCCCTTCTGCATCCAGGAGAGGTTTTTTGGTTGTAACAAAATGGGCCTCCTTTTTGGTGATGGGGTTTACCACAAACTCCTCGGAGCTGATGGGCTCGTTTGAATTAATCACCGCCTGGTCGGAGTTTTCAAAATGAATCCTCTCTTTCTCTGACCATGGCAACTCGGCATCTGTTTTCCCGAGAAGGTCTTCGGTTTTACACTGGTAGAATTCAGAAAAAGCCCGGTTCACCAGGATGAACCGACCTTTCGCATCTTTTACAAAAATGAGACTAGGATCGGTGTCCAGAATGTGACGAAGGTACTCACGCTGGGTGATGAGCTCGTTTTCTGCATTCACCCTGTCGGTAATATCCACACCCACACAGAGAATGCTCATTTCATTTCCATGCGAAACAAACGGAGTGCGGGTAACCTGAAAGAGGTGCATTTTTTTACTTTCCTTATGGAAAAATGCCTCTTCGATGGTGATGGTTTTCAGGTTGGTAAAAATCTGTGCATCAATATCCTGCACATCTTCATACCGCCATTTATATGTTTTAAAATAGTTTTCACTGTTCTCCTGAAAATCAGAAACGGTGGTGTCAAAAAACTGCGCAATCGATTTATTGGCCAGAATTACTTTTCCTTCTTTGTTGACCACGTATATAAAATTGGGGTCTATGTCGAGAATCTGGCGAAGGTATTCCCGTCGGTAGTGGGCATCGAGCTGGGCATTTTTTTCGTCTGATACATTCTGAGCAATCTTCATTACCCTTGTCACTTCACCGGTTGGGTCTGGCAATGGAGCTACTACAATGGAATAGGTTTTGGTGCCAAACCTGAGTTCAAACTGCTCACTGACACCATTGAAGGCTGCAATGAGACTTTCCTTCATATACTCAGCATAGTTCTTACCATACTGATTCAGAATAGATTGACCGGCTTTGGGAACGAATAGATTCAGGTCGGTTTCGTAATCAACGCCGTCTGTAAAGACCACATTCAGGTTTTTATCCAGAACTGTGATGTTCCCGTTCGGAAAATTGCGGGCAATGGTTTTAAACCGCAGCTCATTTTCAATTCGCTGGCGCTCCATCTGCACCATCTCGGTGACATCTTTCACAGAAATGAGCAGAACTTTGGATCCGTTTGGATGCACAAGTTCGTTGCGGACAATGCGGGCGAAGGTTTCCTCCCCACCCGATTTTAAAATCTGCAGCTCTACATCCTGGCGAACAGGCAATGAGAAGGCATGTTTGATGGTAAATGGAAAGGTATCATCCCATTTACCAGGATTGGTGAGTCGGGAGATTTCTTCTTTCAGACTGTCATCGGTGAGTCCAAAAATCCGGAGAAATTCGGGATTGGCTTTGAACTGAAGGTTTTCAAGGTGAACCACCAGCAATCCATCGTGGTTTTGCTGGAAAATGAGATCCAAAAGGAGAGACGATTTTTCGGCATCTTCCTTAGCCTGTACTTCCGGTGTCAGATCCTGATAGCTGAGACAAAGGGCAAATACTTTGCCGTTGTCTTCACGGACAGGGTTGTAGTTGTATCGGGTAAAAATGGATTTACCATCCTTGTTTACAAGCTTTTTTGTGCCGGAAATCACATGACCAGCCAGGGCTGCTTTGAGCTCTCTTTCAACAATTTCCAGTTGATCCGGCTGAACAAAACCAAAAAAATGCTCTCCCTCTTCCAGCGGCCTGCCCCGGAGCATTTGCATATTTAACCGGGCCTGTTCATTGAACGCTCTAATGTGAAATTGTTCGTCAAGGAGAAACACTACCTGTAACGTATTGGAAAGCAAAGCCTTTGCAATCTCGTCGGGCGCAAAAGATCGGTTCGATACGGTTTTCATTTAAAATAGGGTAGTGTCCGCCTTCCTTCAGGTTTTGAAGGGGAGGAATTAACAACTTAGGAAACCAAAATAACACAGGACTTTTTAAGGATTATTTTCGATTCCGGATATAATGGTACAAAATATTTTATTTCGAATGCAACCACATGTACAATTTGCGGGCAAAAATTTTGTGATGCAAAAGCCAACCTTACTGGTTCTGGCTGCTGGAATGGGCAGTCGTTATGGGGGTCTCAAACAAATGGATGGGCTCGGTCCGCAAGGAGAAGTGCTTCTGGAATATTCGGTTTTTGATTCTCTGAGAGCTGGATTCGGGAAAGTGGTGTTTATCATCCGGCACGACATCCGGGAAGCATTTGAACAAATGGTGATCAGCCGGCTTCCAAAGGATCTGACGTATGATCTGGTCTTTCAGGAAATGGATGCTCTTCCTGAAGGATTTACGGTTCCGGAAGGCAGAACCAAACCCTGGGGAACTTCGCATGCTCTGTGGTGTGCACGAAATGCAGTACATGAAAACTTTGCTGTCCTCAATGCCGACGATTTTTACGGTGAATCCGGTTTCCGGAAACTCATTTCCTTCTTTGAAAAGGCGGCCGGAAAACCTTCGGAAGTTTTCACCGGAGCATTGGTTGGGTACCGTCTGGGAAAAACGCTGTCGGAATCCGGATCAGTGGCCAGAGGCATCTGCAAAGACACTGCCGACGGATACCTGAAGGAAATCGAAGAAAAAACCGATATACAGAAAGTTCATGGCCGCCTGATGTGCGATCTGGAATCATCCGAACCTTTGACACTCACTGGAAATGAATTGGTTTCCATGAACTTCTGGGGATTCTCTCCCGAAATTTTCAGCTTCCTTGATGCTGAAATCGGACCCTGGCTGCAACAAAACGGGCAGGACCTCAAATCGGAATTCCTCCTTCCCAAAACCATCGGAAAGCTGGTGACTGAAAACAAGATATGGATCGAAGTGCTGGATTCTGAAGACGAATGGATCGGCGTAACCTACGCCAACGACAAAGCGCCCACCCAACAAAAACTGATGGAACTCTCTCAAAACGGACGGTACCCCAGTCCCCTCACACCCAAAGACCAGACAATTGGCTAAGGTGATAAAGTGAATCCGGTTTTCACTATGTCAATCATCGTAGGCCAAAAGAGACGTACTGGCCAGCATCGAGCCGACAAAGGAGGATTGCAAATCCTCGTCATCTGCGTTCGGGATATCATATCCCGAACAGCTCAAATTGATTTATAAGCCTTAAATTCATAATTCATCATTCATAACTCATAACTCCCCTTTGCATCGTCACTTCAAACTTCATAAGCCCTGCGGCTATCTGAGCCAGTTTGTGGGCGAAAAGCCTTCTCAGAAAAAGCTGGGCGAATTGTATCCGTTTCCGGAAGGAACGATGGCCATTGGCCGGCTGGATCAGGACAGTGAAGGATTGCTTTTTCTTACCACCGACGGGATGGAAAGCGAATGCATCCGAAGTAAAGAAATTGAGAAGGAGTATTGGGTGCTGGTTGATGGTGAGATTACAGACGAAGCCCTGCAACAATTACGATCTGGTGTTCAGATCGCTATTCGTGACGAGAAGTACAACACCCTACCCTGTCGTGTGGTGCGGCTCACAGAAATTCCTGATTTCGGTCCCCGATCCAAAAAAATACGAGATGCACGACACGGACCCACATCATGGATTTCGATAACACTGACCGAAGGAAAATTCCGTCAGATAAGAAAGATGACAGCCATGGCCGGATTTCCAACACTGCGCCTCGTCCGTGTTCGGATCGGTCCATGGCTACTGGGCGATTTGAAATGCGGGGATGTAGAAGAAACCACCGCCTTCTCCGACCAGTTCCCCGACTGGAATCCATCTTAAAAGCCAACAAAAAAGGGACAGTTTCCTGCCCCTTCCTTTGAACTTCAAACTTTGAACTAACTCTTTGAATT
>DAIOVD010000138.1:8389-11256 GCA_036759185.1 Catalimonadaceae bacterium
GACAGTTTCCTGCCCCTTCCTTTGAACTTCAAACTTTGAACTAACTCTTTGAATTTCGATCTAAACTCTTTGAATTTTGAACTTCAAACTTTGAACTACGCCTCTCCCATAAACGGATATTCAACCGCCGTCGGAGCATTCCAGGTTTCTTTGATGGCCCTTGGAGACGTCCAGCGGAAAAGATTCAGAATCGAACCTGCTTTATCGTTGGTTCCGGAAGCCCTGGCGCCGCCAAAAGGCTGCTGACCCACAACGGCACCGGTTGGTTTGTCGTTTACATAAAAGTTACCGGCTGCATTCGAAAGTCGTTTCGTAGCCAGATCCACAGCGTAACGGTTCTGTGCAAAAACAGCGCCTGTTAATGCGTATGGAGACGTGCCGTCAACCAATTCGAGTGCCCGTTCGAATTCGGCATCTTCGTAGAGATACACACTCAGAACCGGCCCGAACAATTCTTCCTGCATGGTTTCGTACATCGGATCCTGGCAAAGAAGGATGGTCGGCTCGACAAAATACCCCACCGAATCGTCGCAGTTTCCACCGGCCCAGACTTCAGCAACCGGACTTGTTTTCGCTCTTTCGATGTAGGCTTTGAGTTTGTCGAACGACTTCCGGTCGATCACAGCGTTCACCAGATTGCGGAAGTCTTCCACAGAACCCATTTTGATTTCGGACAGGTGCTTTTTCAACAAAGCCGAAACCTGAGGCCAGAGACCTTTCGGAATATAAGCCCGACTGGCGGCCGAACATTTTTGTCCCTGGTATTCAAAAGATCCACGAATCAGACCGACGGCCAGTTGTTCGGCATCGGCACTTTCGTGGGCAATCACAAAATCTTTTCCTCCTGTTTCGCCCACAATCCGTGGATATGATTTGTAGGTTTTGATGTTGGCACCAATGGTGGTCCACACATCCTGAAATACACCGGTGCTTCCGGTGAAGTGAATTCCGGCAAAATCCGGGTGTTTGAAAATGACAGAACCTGCGGTCGGTCCGTCTACAAAAACGAGGTTGATTACACCGTCCGGCAATCCGGCTTTCATGAATACTTCCATGATAACCTGTGCCGCGAAAATCTGTGTGTTGGCGGGTTTCCAGACCACCGTATTTCCCATCAGAGCCGGAGAAGCCGGAAGATTTCCTGCGATGGCGGTAAAGTTGAACGGCGTTAAAGCAAACACAAATCCTTCCAGCGGACGGTACTCCATCCGGTTCCAGATGCCGGGTGAAGAAATGGATTGCTGCGTATAAATCTGCTCGGCGAATGATGCGTTGAAACGGAGAAAATCGATCAGTTCACAAGCAGCATCAATTTCCGCCTGAAATGCATTTTTACTCTGACCCAGCATGGTGGCGGCATTGATTCTCGCACGGTACGGTCCGGCCAAAAGATCGGCTGCTTTCAGAAAAACAGCGGCCCGCTGATCCCAGCTGAGGTTTTCCCATTCCTTTTTGGCGTTGAGAGCCGCCGTAATGGCCTGCTCCACATGACCGGCATCGCCTGCATGGAATTGGGCCAGCACATGTTTGTGTTCGTGCGGCGGATTCACTGGTTTGGTGTTTCCGGTCCGTACTTCCTGACCGCCAATGATCATCGGAATATCCCGCACTGAAGACTTGGCCTCGGCCAGTGCTTTCTTGAGGGCAGCCCGCTCAGAAGAGCCAGGTGCGTATGACAGGACGGGTTCGTTTACAGGTTTCGGAAGTTGAAAGATGGCATTCATGCGTCAGAACAGATGTTTTTTATTGGTGTACAGATACAAAATCAGGGTGCAAAGGAAGGGAGTTTTTTGAAACCGGCATTCCGATTGTTGAGATTGAGCCGGGCATTCTTTCGAAAGAATCTCCAACCGGAACCAGTGGATTTTTCTACCCCACCAGCTTCACCACCGCTCCTTTCTTCTGCAAAAATTCGGCCGCTTTTTTCCGGACATCGCCTTGGATCAAAACCTGGTAATCTTTGGCAGAACCTCCGGTGCCGCAGTAGCTTTTTAGTTCTTTCCCCAGATTTTCCAGGTCGGCTTTGGAACCCACAAATCCTTCGATGAGGGTAACCACTTTTCCAGCCCTTCCGCTTTTATCGAGAAGGACCTTCAGTTTTTGTTCGGGCCATGGTTTCATCTTTTCTTCTTCCTGAAAAAAATCATTGAATTCAAATTCGGGATTGGTGGAGAACACAACCCCTTCCCGGTTTTTTGGTTTGCTCATCGGTTTACAGATTCAGAATCATTTTTTATGTACCAGCCGGCGACAACCAACGCAATAAGCATCAGTACACCCAGCCATTCAAATTCAAGCAGGTATTCAGTGGCCAGCATTTGTCCGGTGGCCGAAAGTCCTTTGTCCGAAGCTGGTAATTTCTCCGGATTCTGGCAGGATGCGGATGCCCATTCCATCAACGGTTTCCAGGGAAGGAAAAAATAGCAAACCGCCAGCATGGGCAGAAAAAGGACGGCTTTTCCCATCGACTGCCGCACTTCGTTAAAAGTGGGCCGCTCATCGGGTTCGCGGTACAGATAAAGTGAATAGGCAACCAGCACCATTACGCCTCCCACATAAATCAGAATCTGGGCCACCAACGCCGTATGAAACGCCAGACAGGCATAAATTCCGGCGATGCCCACCAGGAACGAAAACAAGGCAAACGCCGCAATGGCAATGCGGCGGGTGAGGAAAACCCCGATGGCGGAAAACACAACCAGACCCACCAGAAACAGAAGCGTCAGATCATTCATTCGGCGTTTCCGGAGATGGGGTGGAAGAAGATTCGTCGGGCTTTTTCATCACCGGACGGGGCCGCAATCGGGGAACATAGGCGGGCTTTGTTTCCGTTTCGGCGGAAGGTTCTGATGTTGGTTCGGCAGAAG
>DAIOVD010000139.1:0-11197 GCA_036759185.1 Catalimonadaceae bacterium
GTCCGGAAAGATCTGTTTTCGTCCGGCTGTCCAACCTTGACTGCATGAAAAATGTAGGTTACCTGAATTATGTCACCGTCGGGCAGAATGTCACAACACCGAATAAGAACCTTGTGTTGATCCGTGAAACCAACGTGGAAGAATCGACAGCGGATCTCAACCTTACGATCAAACTTCTCGACCTGAACGGAGCCGAGCATGCCAGTTTAGCGTTGGGAAATCTGGGAAGATCAGGCGGAGTGAAAGATGGCTTCATGTTCACCAACCGGCACTTTCTGAGCTGGCAAAATGGCGTTGTTGCTGGCTGCTATGGCTCCTGGCTTTTCAAAGCCTCGCTTCCCGATCCTGTCGTGGCCGATCAATCTTTCGCTGGCTGTTTGTCAAACCGTAACATACTATCTCCGAATGAGAAAACCCTTTCAGGCAATAGCCAACTCATAGTATTCGAAAAAAATCCTGGTCTTTGGGATGTGCAAAGTTCAGATGGGAATAATGCAGACCTGGAAGTAGTTTCCCTTGTAGGGCAACATTTGCAGAATATTAAGATGAAGAACGCTTATGCTTCATTCAGTACAAAAGGGCTGCCTCCGGGCATGTATTTACTGCGTATGGCGAGTTCCATGGGATTTCCGAAGACCCTGCGGTTCATGGTGAAATAAATCACCTGATTCATCACAATTCTTACCTGAACTTAACCAGCGCTAGTCTATCCACAAAAACTTTCTTTTCTTGTTTATTCAAATCCAGTCCATTTATGAAAACGTTTTTCCTGTCCTTATTCACAGTTTCCTGCTTTCTGCCTTTTTTCCTTTCTGCCCAAAGCCTCGACTGGAAAACCAGGATTTACTCGCCAGCTCTCACGGTGGGCCCATCTGCGGAGTTTAAAACGACTGCGGTCGGCCCGGATGGACGCATTTATTCGACCGGTTATTTCATTGGTTACCGGGCACAGATCGGCAATACAGTCCTCAAAGCCGATTCGGCCGGATTTAAGTCTTACTTTTCAGATTCTACTATTTTTTCCACCCCAAATACAGCCGTCCATTTCCCACTGAGTATTATGGTAACCTGCCATGAAACCAATGGCGCATTGGCATGGGCCAAAACCATCACATCTGTAACCGCAAGTGATTTTGGAGCCGAACTACTGGATTTCCGGTATTTATCGGGCAATAAAATAGCCTTTGATGCACAAGGAAATCTAATTTTGACAGGAACTTATGTGGGAGACACTTTAAAGTATGATGGAGTGCCGTTTGAAAACAATATTCGAAACTATGAGAATTCCTCTTTGTACCGGATTCTCGTTTTAAAAATCTCCTCCACTGGTTCTTTGTTATGGGGCCATTCCGAAATGAATCAGAGCATTCAGGCTTCCACAACAGTGAAAAGTCTCCGGCATAAGAATGGAATAGTCGAAGCGTTGGTTTTTCAACCTTCCGATTCTTCAACCACGAACAAATATTCCCTCTTCCGATACTCCGACTCCGGAATAAGACTCCCTTCCGTTACCTATCATCCTCAGGGAGGTGCAAATAGTTGGTTGAATTCTATTTGCTCCCTGCCAAATGGTCAATTCCTGATCGGAAGCCATTTATCCCGTGTCACCGGAGGAGATGGCTCTTCCATTATTTCTCTGCTCAATGCGGATCTCAGCGCCGTAAGCCATCAAAATCTTTCCTTGTATTCTCCATCTTACATCAATGATCCGGGTGTAAGCAATAACACGACAATAATCCCTACCGACTTACGGATCCTGCCAGACGGGCAAATTTCTTTGTTAATGGAGATCTCATTTGACCCTACACTTCCAGATTGGAAACTGATTATGAATTCCGATACACTGGATTTACCCAACACCTTTCAATCATCAGGTTTTAAAGTTGTCATGATCCGAATGTCGGAGCCTGGTTGTATGAAAAGAGCAGAGGTTTTGGATCTAATAATCAATGGAGAAAATGCCATCAGCCCAAACAGCAATTGGTTTGTATGCCATGTGGAAAACTGGATCGGTGATGGCCAGCCCGTCATAAAAATGATTGACCGGAACGGAATTGTTTCTCAATCAATATCCCTAGGAAATTTAGGTTCATCGTCCGGCCTTGCGGCTGAGTATCCATATGGTCCGAAGAATACTGTTCATTCGATGCAATGGAGTGACGGTGGAGTTACCGGATGCTACGGTTCCTGGCTCTTCAAAGCCTCGCTTCCTGATCCTGTCGTGGCCGATCAGTCATTCTCCGGCTGCCTTTCCAACCGAAACCTGTTGCTGGCAAACGAGGAAACCCTCCGTCCGGAATCTGTGGCCCGTGTTTTCGAAATCCTGCCCGGCAACTGGGAAATTCAGGGACTGCCCGCCAACGGTGCCCACTACCAGTTGATGTCGGCTCAAGGGCAAACGCTGATCTCCGGTTCCACCACAACTGAAACGGCCCGGTTCAAAACGGCATCGCTTCCGGTTGGGATGTACTACCTCCGTATCAACGATGACAATGGACTTTCAAGGATAATGCGGGTGATCAGTTCATATTGATCCATTGGCTCATTCTATAATTAAACTCTAAGTCCTCTTTCATTTCAAATGCTTGTCCGAATGAAAAAGCTTTCTTTTTTTTATTCAAATCCAGTCCATTTATGAAAACATTTTTCCTTTCCTTATTCACGGTTTCTTCCTTTCTGCCCTTTTTCCTTTCTGCCCAAAGCCTCGATTGGAAAACAAGGATTTCCGGAAAAGCGGAGCCCACTACCAATAACCCATCAGCTGAATTCAAAACGACTGCTGTGGGCCCCGATGGCCGCATTTATTCCAGCGGTTATTTCCATGGTTTCCATGCACATATTGGCAATACCATCCTCAAAGCCGATTCTGCCGGATTTGTGGATTATTATTCCGATACCAATTTTTTTGGTCCACCACCAATCCCGACCAGTCTCTTTGTTGCCTGTCACGAATCCAATGGCACTTTGGTATGGGCCAAAGCCATTACTTCCGCTCCGGCCTATGATATTTCGTCGTTCTTATTATGGGCGTGGCCCTCTGTTTCCGGAGATAAAATTGTTTTCGACGATCAGGGCAATCTGGTTATGGCGGGTGTTTATATGGGTGA
The DNA here is from genome assembly GCA_036759185.1 of Catalimonadaceae bacterium. GTDB lineage: Bacteria > Bacteroidota > Bacteroidia > Cytophagales > Flexibacteraceae > CAMDMI01. The sequence continues at coordinate 3,108 of DAIOVD010000139.1, forward strand.
TACCCTAAAGTACGATGGGGTTCCGTTTGAGAATAATGCCCCGGAGTTGGTTAAATTCAAGGTGGTCATTACCAAAATCTCCCCTTCCGGTTCATTGATTTGGGGCCGTTCTGAAAGACCATTAAGCAACTTCAACAACCCTCGGGTGAAAAGCCTTCAAATCCTGAATGGAAACATCGAAGCAATGGTCTTCAGACCTGACTCAGTTGTTCATTACACCATCTTTCGGTATACAGGCAATGGAACAAGGCTACCAGCGTTAAACTATCAGCCCCAATTTGCCGGAGGAAACAGCAGTTGGCTAACCTCACATTGTTCCCTGCCGGATGGCCGTTACCTATTCTGCAGCTATTCAAGCATAATGGACGGAGGAAATGGCACTTCTATTTTCTCTGTCCTCAATCCAGACTTTAGCGCAGTTAGTCACCACAAAATATCTGTTTATATTCCAGGTCAACCTGGCAACCCTACATCCGGTAGCGGCTTCCCAAGCTCTATTGGAACTCTTCCGGACGGGCAAATTTCTGTCCTTTTAATGGTGATTAACAACTTGACGATTACTTCCGACTGGAAACTGATCATCGATACAGACACGCTTGATATTCCAATACAAACGAACACCCAAACACTTATGATCCGTATGTCAGAACCGGGTTGCATGAAAAAAGTAGAAATGCTGGATTTCTCAAACTTCGGAGAGAATGACTTAAGTCCGAATGGAAACTGGGTCATTTTGAAAGGCAATGACAACTTAAATTTTGGTGTTGACACCTTGCCGGAAATAAAGATGGTTGATCGAAACGGTAGTGTTATCCAATCGTTGCCTCTTGGAAATCTGGGCGCTTCACCAAGTCTTTATGCGGAAAATGCACTAAATACGGTTCACCACCTGCAATGGACAAATGGTGGCGTAATCGGCTGCTACGGCTCCTGGCTTTTCAAAGCCTCACTTCCCGATCCGGTTGTGGCCGATCAGTCATTCTCCGGATGTCTTTCCAATCGTAGTCTGTTGTTGGCAAACGAGGAAACCCTCCATCCTGATCCCGTAGCCTGTGTATACGAAAGCCAGCCCGGTAACTGGGAAATTCAGGGACTGCCCGCAAACGGAGCCCGTTACCAGTTGATGTCGGCACAAGGGCAAACGCTGCTCTCCGGTTCCACCACTTCTGTAACGGCCCGGTTCAAAACGGCATCGCTTCCGGTTGGTATGTACTACCTCCACATCAATGACGAAAAAGGACTTTCAAGAACTCTTCGGGTGGTCAGTTCATATTAATCCTTTGTCTTATAGAACACATCAGCTCTATGTACCTTTAGATTTCTTTTGTTATTTATTCAAATCCAGTCCATTTATGAAAACGATTTTCCTCTCTTTATTCACTGCCTTTTGCTTTATGCCCTTTTTCCTTTCTGCCCAAAGCCTCGACTGGAAAACCAGGATTTCTTCATCTGCTCTTTTAAATGGGCCTTCTGCAGAATATAAAGCCACCGCTGTCGGCCCCGATGGCCGCATTTACTCCACCGGTTATTTTCATGGTTTCCGGGCTCAAATTGGCAATACCGTCCTCAAGGCCGATTCGGCCGGATTTAAGGCTTATTATGCCGATACTACGTTTTCTTATCATCCTCAGACCCCAACCAGTCTTTTTGTCGCCTGCCATGAAACCAATGGCACACTGGCATGGGCAAAAACCATCACCTCAGCTCCTGCAAATGATACACAGGCACAACCTGGAGGAAATTTCATTTGGACTTATTTATCGGGCGATCAACTTGTATTCGACGACCAGGGAAACCTGATTATGACAGGCATTTATATGGGTGACACCCTGAAATATGACGGGATTCCGTTTGAGAATAATGCCCCAGCTTTAAATAAATTTAAAGTAATCATTGCCAAAATCTCGTCTTCCGGTGCACTCCTCTGGGCCCACTCCGAAAAACCTGTCAGCAACTTTAACACCCCAAATGTAAAAAGCCTCCAGATTCGGAATGGAACCATTGAAGCATTGGTATATATGCCAGACGTCACTGACCTTAGCAAGTACTCCATATTTCGATATTCCGGCACTGGAGCCAGACTACCTGAAATATCATACCAACCCCAATATGAAGGTGGAAGCTATAGTTGGTTGATTTCCCAAACGACACTTCCTGATGGCCGGCACCTGTTCTGCAGCTATTCGAACATGGTAATTGGTGGAGATGGTAAATATGTGATATCACTCCTTAACCCAGACTTTAGTGCTGTCAGTCACCACAAAGTATCTATCTATTCTCCCGGTCAACCCACCAATCCTACCTCGCCCAATCTCTTTCCTTCCAACTCTATAGAACTCCTTCCGGATGGACAAATCTCTGCACTTTTTATGACGAGTGTTGATGCTGCATCAATTTCAGATTGGAAACTGATCATCAATACAGATACACTGGATATTCCAATTCAAACGTCTACCCAAACACTCATGATCCGTATGTCAGAACCAGGTTGCATGAAAAAAGTTGAATTGCTGGATTTTTTAAACTGGGGAAAAAATGATATCAGTCCGAATGGGAACTGGGTCATTTTGAAAGGCACCGACAACAATTATTTCGGTCTTGACACCTTGCCGGAAATACGGATGGTAGATCGAAACGGTAGTGTTATTCAATCAATCCCACTTGGAAATCTCGGCAATTCATCAAGCCTATGGGCCGAACAGGGACTCAACACAATTCACCGCTTGCAATGGACAAATGGTGGGGTAATCGGCTGCTACGGCTCCTGGCTCTTCAAAGCTTCGCTTCCTGATCCGGTGGTGGCCGATCAGTCATTCACCGGCTGCCTTTCCAACCGAAATCTGTTGCTGGCTAACGAGGAAACTCTCCGTCCTGATCCTGTCGCCCGTGTTTTCGAAAGCCAGCCCGGTAACTGGGAAATTCAGGGACTACCCGCCACCGGCGCCCACTACCTGTTGATGTCTGCACAAGGGCAAACTCTGCTCTCCGGTTCCACCACATCTGAATCAGCCCGGTTCAAAACGGCATCGCTTCCGTATGGCATTTATTATCTTCGAATCAACGACGAAAGGGGATATTCCAGGATGCTTCGGATGGCTTCGACGAACTAATGTCTTTTATGTATCCAATATCTTTAACCGGAATCTGCTTCAGGATTTCCAGATAATGGTGCTTTCTTATTCACGACCCTATCCAGCCATGATCTGGAGGAGAAACCCTTAAACCGAATGGTAACTTTTTCTTTATTTTGAGCATCCATCCTTCTCTATATGAAAATCAAGTTGTACGCCCTATTCACAGCCTTAGCATTTTTGCCATTTATACTTCCCGCCCAAAGTCTCGACTGGAAATCTAAAATTTCAGCAACCGGGGATCCACTGGGTGTGCCATTTGCAGAATTCAAAGCAACCGCTGTCGGGCCTGACGGCCGGATTTACTCCACTGGTTATTTCTGTGGTTTCAGAGCCCAAATCGGAAATACAATTATGAAGGCAGATTCATTGGGATTTGTTCAGTACATGCTTCAAACTCCCAACCCTCCCCAAATACCAGCTTCCATTTTTGTAACCTGCCATGAAGCAAATGGATCTGTGGCATGGGCACATACCATCACTTCCAAACAAGGCTATCGATCTGAAGAAATCAGTAATTTCGGTAAAAGCTGGATTTCAGGCAACAAACTTAGTTTTGATGCTCAGGGCAACATTTTGTTCGCCGGTTTTATTTTTGGAGATACCCTATCGTATTCCGGAGTTCCATTCGAATTCCAGAGCAACCCCACAGCACCAGGAACCGGCCTGCCCAGATTGGTTGTGGCAAAGATTTCAACCAGTGGCTCACTTGTTTGGGGACACTCTCATGCCGGAACAGTGGGTTTGCCATTGTATGCCCGCGAGATCCGGTACTTTGATAATACCATTGAGGTTATGACCAACGGGCTCACCACCCAAACTGCTTCCTGGTCTGTCCTTCGGTATTCGGATTCCGGAACCTTACTTTCGAACCCCATTTACCAGGCACAATTTCCGGGAGCATCGACCGGATGGTTGTACAATACTCTCCGATTCTCAGACGGCCGATACCTTACCTCCTTTCTGTTAACAGTTCCGTTGGGAGGGGATATGACAACTGTCATCACTCTTCTGAATCCGGATTTCAGCACCATCAGCCACCATAAAATCAAACTCATTGAAGCTACGCAAGGCTTCACTGGCCTCACGTTCCCTCAATCAGCCAGCATTCTTCCCGATGGACAAATAGGATTGTTCCTGGGTTTGGATCTATCGTCCGGCTATCCGGACTGGAAGTTGATTCTGGACGAAGACACCCTCGACATGAATGGATTAAGCCTGAGCACCAGTGTGATGTCAACTCCTCAGGGAACCATATTTGTTCGGTTATCAGACCCGGGTTGTATGAAAAATGTTAAATCGTTCGACTTCATTTCATATGGGGAAAACACAACCAGTGCAAATGGCAATTTTGTTGTGTTGAATGTTAAAGATTACCCGGAAGTAGGTGGAGACACAACCCTCAAACTTCGGCAACTAGACAGGAACGGCAACATTCTGAACACAGTTCAGCTTGGCAACCTGGGTGCATCTTTTGTGAACAATGATGAAGGCCCCGGCAATTCAAGACATTCCCTTGCCCCCATGAGTGGAGGCGTGGCAGGGACATTCGGTTCCTGGCTCTTCAAAGCCTCGCTACCCGATCCGGTTGTGGCTGATCAATCGTTCTCCGGTTGTTTGTCAAACCGAAATTTGTTACTGGCAAATGAAGAAACTCTCCGTCCTGATCCTGTCGCCCGTGTTTTCGAAAGCCAGCCCGGTAACTGGGAAATTCATGGACTGCCCGCCAATGGAGCCCGCTACCAGTTGATGTCGGCACAAGGGAAAACGCTGCTCTCAGGTTCCTCCACCACCGAAACAGCCCGTTTCAAAACGGCATCGCTTCCGGTTGGTATGTACTACCTCCACATCAATGACGAAAAAGGACTTTCACAGACCCTTCGGGTGGTGACAATGCATTGATAAATAGTGATGATAAACCGCTGAAGGTTTAAAATATGTTCACCGGTTGAACTCCAATATCTGTTCATTTCCTTTGACTGACAGAAATAGAAGTGCTGTTCAAGCTCTTCGTGTTTCAACCTTTTCAATTTACCGCGAAGACTTCACCCTGTCGCTTACATGGATCCAATCAAAGGAGATTACCTGGAATTTCTGTCATTTTAGGCTTGAATATCAGCACCCTGCATTCATTCCTAATTTCAAATTCCTGTTTCCTAATTTTTAAAAATGTCTTAAGCAGGAAATCCACCCATTCTCACTTCCCATTTTTTATTACCCACAAAATCCATTTCTTTACTCTTATGAAAACCCTGATGTACACACTCTTCCTTCTGGCTGCCTTTCCCGTTTGGGCACAGATTCCAGGCAAGCTGGATACGACTTTTCGGACCCAAACCAATTACGGACCCAACCGTCCGGTTGAAACCATTTACCCCATTCCAAACGGTGGATTTCTGGTGCATGCACCGGAGGTCACCCATTTTTCAGGAAAACCTGTGTCCCGTATTTTTAAATTAAACCGAAACGGAGACATCGACACCAGCTTTAAGGCTCCCTTTTTCACGCTCACCTACAACGGCTTTTTTGATATGGCACCTTGCATCAGCCTGGGAATGGAATTCCGAACCTCTTCAGATGGATCGGTCTACGTATTTTCAGAAGCCGAAATCCACGTGAGTGGAGTGAGCCCACATTTTTTCCGGTTCCGTCCAAACGGACAGCCCGATACCAGTATTCACCTGCCTGGCAGTTTTCTGGCCACCAGTCGTGATGGTGGTGTTTTGAGTTCCAAAGGCTATTACTTTTCAAACGGATACCATGGCACTCAGATTTTTCGGGTTCATCCCGATTCAACCCAATTTGCCCCCCTTTTATTGGCTGATACCGGTGACAGTTATCTTGTGAGTGTTGTGCCAAACTTTAAAGAAGACATAGCACTGCTCTTCCGGAAAAAGAGCAACGGGAAATACCATTACAGGCGGTACCTCCCCGATCAAAAGAAGTTGTCAGCACCACAGGGTGATTTTTCATATACTGGCATCCAATATTTTGCACCTGCTTTGCTTACCGATGACGGGCTCATCTATGAATATGTGAACACTCAGTCGATCGATAGCATTTCCTATATTCTGAGAAGAAAACCTTCCGGTGAACCCGACTCCAGTTTTCACCTGATTCCATTCGGTGCTCTTCAAAGTTTCAACCCAGAACCAAACGGCGTAATCCGATTGAAGCGAGTCCCTGTTGATTACTCTTCGGGAGATCATTTTGAATACCGGTACAATTCAGCGGGGCTGTTTATTGACTCTGTCCTCGTCAAATCCGGACAATACCGGATTGAAATGAGCGACACCCTTTTCCAACTGGGGCTCAACCAACAGAATCGCTGGGACTTCAAAAAGGTGGGATCAAATGGGCAGGTGTTCAGCAGCCAGGCCACCCGATCTGGTTTTAACGGGATGGTGAAGAAACTGATCACCCTGCCCGATGGAAAACTGCTGGCCGGAGGATCAATCACTGAATACAACCGACATCAGTCCCCCGGACTTATTCGCCTGCTGCCGGACGGATCGGCTGACACCACCTTCCGCAATCAGGCTCTGCTCCTAACAGACAACGCAGAAGTAACAGGCTTCCAACGGTTGGCAAACGGAAACATACTGTTTGCAACCCGGAAACCGGCAGGAACCAATGGCCGGTACATACACCGCATCCTTCCGGACGGCACCCTGGATCCCGACTTTTCACCTTCACAGCTGAACACTTTTCCTTTTCAGGTAAAAGAAGTAGCTGCATCTTTGTTTATGCCGGATGGTAGTTTCTGGCTGGGTTTGTATGAAGAATCACCTGGATTCCAATACCTGATGAAATTCCTGCCAAATGGAGAACCTGACCTACAGTGGGCAACCAGCCTGGTGCAAATCCCAGGAATCCAGTACCGAATGGAATTGTTACCCGTTAACGACTCTCTTCAGATTGCCGTAACCACAACACAAATATCCGATCCTTCCAATGAGTATTCGGCCTGGTCTGCGTTTTGGTTCAAAACCTTTGATGGAAATGCCGGCCTGACACGAGCTTCTACCCTGGTGTCAGAGTTTGAAACAAGTCCACCTTTCCGGACTTCACAAGGAAAATTGCTGGCAGGGAATGGAGGCTATTTGGCCAGAACTCAATCCATTGGGGCGTGGGACAGCACCTTCACTCCTGCTTTGTGGACAGGTGAACCATTGGGATTTAACAGAATGTTTCCGGCCGGAGCACTTGCGAATGATGAAGTATTGGTGTCTTCAGCCGTCCATCCGAATCCCTCTCAGTATATGCAATACGTGTGTGCGAATTCCTTAATCTTTCGCTCCACTTTGCATAAACTGAGTCGTACCGGAATTCTGGATACTGCTTTTTCAGCACAACCCATCACCGGCGTAGATTTTCAGATTCTGGAAGCCGACAGCCAGCATGTGTATTTGTATGGAGATCTGAGTCACTATGGTGACCGTCCGGTGAATGGGATCTGCCGGATTCACAACCGCAAATCCAACATTCTGCTGCCCAACAAACCGACGATCGACCAGCGACTTGCCCTGAACGTATGGCCCAATCCGGCGAAAGGTACCGTCCGTTTTGAGATTCCAGTGAACGGACCTGTCTGCATTCAGCTGTTTGCATCCAACGGAAGGGAGGTTACCCAGCAATGGCTGAAACCGGGGGCTTCTGTTTTTTCACTTTCCGGTATTCCAAAGGGTATTTACCTGTACCGGTCATCCTCTCATCCGGAACTGAAAGCAGGACGGTTGGTGGTGGAGTAAGAGAGGATCTGGGTTGGCACTTATTGACGGCTGAAGAGACAACTCTTTGCCCAACTGGAGGTAGAGATCAATGTGGCAAGTTCAAAATTCAAAGGAAGGACGAATTGGTTTTATCTGATTCACCATTCATGGTATTCACCAAACAGTAATTCCTAATTCCTAATTCCTAATTCCTAATTCCTAATTCCTAATTCCTAATTCCTAATTC
>DAIOVD010000140.1:0-4980 GCA_036759185.1 Catalimonadaceae bacterium
TTATCGATATACGCCACCGCCTCCGGAACTTTGCAGGCCGTTCCGTTCATGTCGACGGTGACAACTCCAATACGATGTGCGGCTGCTTTCGCTTCGTCTGTGAGTTCCTTCACATACACACCCACTGAGATGATGAAGAGATTCATTGCCTGTCGAACTTTGTTGGGAGCGTTGTGAATTTCTTTTTCCACCCGGCCAATTAAGGAACGGAAGGTATCGATGTTTAGTTCGGAATCCGGTTTTTGTGACACCCAGTTGGTCAGAGTGGTCCAGCCGGCAACGGCGATGTGTTCAGTGGGAGATTCGAGCCATTCCATCCCCAGCTCAAATCCCAGAGGATTTCCGGTAGCGACCCATGGCAACATATAACAATTGATATTCGTAGAACTTGCCTGTACTGCCCAAAGTTCGAGCTGATCACGGCTCATTTTTTCATCTTCGGCAATCAAACCGGCCAGGTACATGGCATCCGAATTGCCAGTAGCGTAGAGTCCCAATGCCAGTTCATGGTTCTTTTTGATTTTTTTCTGAATCGTTTTCAGATGTTCCACTTTCACGCCAAACATGGGTTCTGTATTGCCATGTTTGAGGAAGATTTTTTTGATGCCTTCGTTGCCAAACGATTCCAGTTCGGCCATTACTTCATAAACGGTCATAAGAATGCGAAATGCCAAAAATAGGAAAAGGAAAATGGTTTCGAAATTGCCAGACAACCTGAATTTTCACAGCAAGAAATCGGGTATAATGTTGGCAAAATGGATTTCTAATTTCACCTTGTCGAATGAGATGAACGAAGGAGTAACGGGCAGAAATGCTGAAGAATTCTATTTTTGTGTTACCGAAATGTTCTTTGAAAACACCGACAGGCAGACAGCGTTGGATGTTTTCCTTGATAGAAATTCAGAAGGTTCGTATATTATTGGATCGTAAAAAGTAGAAAATGACCTTATCAAAACCAGATAAAAAAGTTGCCCGGGAGCTTATTGAAAGAGGCCTGGAAATGGAATTTGAAGAAGGATTGACTGAATTTGCCGGAATCATTGCAGACTGGCAATCCGGGAAAACTTCGGTTAAAGATACGTATTATGGTTTATTCAAATCGGTGGCGGAATTTGACAAACACATCGCCAGGAGATACGACCGGATCACAGGGTCAAACTACTACTGGATTGTTCTTCAACTCTTTGTGGACAAAAAAATCCCGATATCTGAAATGGATCGCTTCGCCCCGGATGTTCAGATGCGTTACCGGTTTCTGATGGATGAACTTTGAGGTGAAGCATGTTACGCTAAGCCACCTTCCAACTCCTCATTCTTAACCTGGCGCCGTTGGTGCCACTGTAAGCTTCATTCTAAACACCTAATTCCTCATTCCTAATTCTTAATTCCTGATTTTTCCCCTTTCTTGTTCACGTTTTGGAAAGGGTGGGTGTCATACAATCAAATCCTTTTACCGATTACGAATATGATACCATCTCAAACCCGTTTTCTGATCAGCTGCCTGGCATGTCTGGTCATTGGGCTTGCCCGGCAAACGGTGCAGGCCCAAACCTTGGGCGGAATTCCGGATCCCACATTTAATGTGGGCGATTCCGGGCTGGCCGTTGTTCCGCTGAACATGAGTAATCAGCGCTTTTACCCCGGACCACAGGGAGGTGTTTTTGTTTCGGCTTACCAAAAGTACAAGCTGGCACAAACCGAAAAAAATCAACTCAATATTACCAACGACTACTATTACAAGGACGGTGTCCCCAATACCTACGCACCATACAGCACCGAACCGGTTCGAATGGGAGAAGTGATAGAAGTGGGTTTCCGCAATTATTATAAAGTCTCCAACTGGTTTTCTGGCGGTAATCCTCTTGGAGTCGATTCGCTTCTTATAACACGACTGGTGGTCAACAAACCGAAGACTGTCCCATTACAGAACACATTTCCATTTAATAAACCACTCAAGGGCGAATACAAAACGGGTGCTGTTCAGACGACACCAAACCGACTGGTATTCTGGCTGACACACCATCCGACTGATACCGCTGGTGTTCAAATGCATACACAAACCTATCTGCGGTCGCTGGATACAAGTGGAGCACCGTTGCCTGCGACCGTGACGATTCCGAATTTCAGGGCAGTTCAGGCAAGTTATGCACTAGGAAAAATCTATTTCCTTGGTTTTGACATGAGTTCAGTACCGGCACCAACCACCCGGATTATTGTGGTCGATGCGATAACCCTGGATCTTCTGATCCAGCCGTTTCCAGGATTGCATCCAAATACAATCATTGGAAATGTTCAGGTGTTTAAGCTATTAGACGATGGCAAAATGTTACTTGCCGGAACCTTGTTTAATGGGACGGCAGCTTTGGAACAGGTGATGCGTCTGAATGCAGATGGATCATTGGATAATACGTTTTCATTTTCACCTTTTGCAAATAACCGTACCAAATGGGTAATCGATGAATCCAACACCATTCGTTGCGGAACTGTCCGGCAGAATGGTCTGCATCTGGAAACGGCGATGGCAGTGGTTCAGCCAAATGGAGGATTCATAACGTCCACTCATACCATCTCATCTGAATATGGTTTGGGTCAGTGCTTGATGTACCATCCCGACTACAATGCCTTTTTGTTTGAAAGCTCTCCCATCAGGCCGACTTTATTATACCCATGGTATGTGGCAGGTGGAATTTATCCGGATTCGGTGTTCGGATCCAGATTTCGGTATTATGTTGGTTTTAATGGAGCACAGTGGCCTTTGGTGAACCATGATGGTGTTGCAATGTTTAATGAGCAGGTGAAACTGGATGTGAATCCAACCATCAGCAACCGGTTTCTGGCATACGGAGATTTTACACAAGTGAACCGGAGAATGATGCCGGGTCTGGCGATGATGAAAGTGGATGGTCAATTGGATACGACCTTTCGTTCTGTGATGACTCTTCCGAACGATTCACTGAAATACACCATTTTTTATGGCAAGCATAATGCCCATCTTACCAATTCCGGCAAGGTATTGCTAAGTTTTCCTGCTACCCGAAACTGGATGAATTACACAGGTCGGCTACTCGGTCAGGATACTCTTTACAGATTAAATGCCGACGGTTCCCGGGATCTCACGTACGTTCGACCATGGCATCATGGCACGTTGACAAGAGGAAAAGATGGAAAGTATTATTCTGTTCGCTTTTATGAAAACGGTGTTCCAAAACCCATCCCAAGTCCCGGACCATTTACCACCGTCAAAGTGTTGGTGCTGGATGAAGAAGGAAATTTTGTAGAAGAGCGAGGCTCGTATCTTTCAAACGGACTGTTTCCTGATACAGCAGAAAATACAACAAGCAATCTCAGATACCGGGATTATTTCTGCCAGGATGAATCTGGTGGAATCTGGGTAACGGTTCAATTCACCGTACCAATGACTTTTGGAGGATGGACGAACCGTCAGTATTTTGTAAGATTCGATCCAAATGGTAGTACAAGAGTTGTTTATCCTCCATTTCTATGTCGGTCTTTGCCTTTGAAAATTGAGATTCTTCCCGGAAACAGAATGAGATGGACAGGCGCCTTTGGACTGGCAGATTCCACAGAGTTTGGAAAAGTGGTGAATGTGCTGGAAACAGACAGCGCAGGCAATCTTGATCCTACTTTTACACCAAAAGTATTCTTTGTGCCGGATGTATTTGGAGGCAGGACAAAGTATTATGCGAGTCCATATAAGTACCTTCCGGATGGAAAAATACTTACCTATCTGAATCATAACAATTCTGATCTTGGATCCATACTCATTCGACTTCAGCCAACCGGAAAACAGGATAACAGTTTTATGCCTATTCGTGGAATCATATATACATATGTTACGACTTTAGGTGTGATAGGCGATCGTCTTTTGATGGGTGTTTCCAATTTTAACATGTCTGGTTACCAGTACACCCCAAGGATTTCCTACGTTGCGAATTCCTTCAAAAACGGCATTCATGCCTTTGGTCTAAAATCAACACCAGCCAATACCGGCTATATTCAAGGTCGTGTCACGCAGGTTGTTTCTCCGGCAACCGGTTGTAACCCAACGGTTCCGCAGAAATCTGTGAATGGTATGATGATCCGGACTGCACCAAGCAACCGAATCGCATTGACTGATACCGGTGGCTACTATTCCATTCCGGTTCTGATCGGGGAGCATATCGTCAACCAAACAATTGAGAATAATTTCCTCCAGCGTCAGGTTTGTCCGGTTCCACCAACGATGGCCCACACGGCTTCGATCCCAGCCGCTGGTTCTGCGTCTTTGGGTAATGATTTCATCAACCAAACCTATGATTGTCCCCGCCTTGACCTTAGTGTAATTCAGCCACGGTTCCGTCTGTGTTCACGTAGCTCAATTGGTATCCACTATCGAAATGACGGTATCGCTCCTCAATCGAACGCCCGTATCCGGTTCAATCTGCCGGAAGAAGTCCGGATTCTGTCTGCAAGCCGTCCGTTTACCAAGGATGCCGATTCATCTTATGTGTTCGACCTGGGTACATTGGCTCCGGGACAATTTGGAGACATCATCACGATCGATAGCATTGCATGTCCTCTTACACCCGATTCAATGGCAAGAGCCTGTTTCTCAGCCCGCATTGAACCACTTTCTCTGTGCTCAAATATCAACCCGGCCAGCATTGCCTGGGACGGAGCCTGGATGGATGCCGTTGCTCGTTACAATCCGTTATCCAATAAAGTGCGGATTGCCATTTACAACAAAGGGGCGTCCATGGCGGATTCGTCCACCATTCGTCTCACCGGTCCTGGTGTGATCTACAAAGACGGGAAATACAAACTGGCCGGTGGCGATAGTCTGGTGTTCCTCGCTGATCCTGCCATTACCGGTTCCATTCAATTGCGTTTGGAGCAATCCACGGCATGTCCGCTAGGTTCATCGTCCTTTTTAAATCACTCTGGAAAAGGAATCGCCCGTGCCTTCCTTAACTTCGGATC
>DAIOVD010000140.1:5080-9908 GCA_036759185.1 Catalimonadaceae bacterium
CGTGAAATCAAACTGACCGGAAAGAAACAGGATTCGATCCGCAGCAAAGGACAGGTGAGTTTCAAAATCCGCTCCAAAGACAATGTGGTTCGGGGAAGTAAAATTTCAAACCGTGCCCATATCTACTTCGACCGGAATGCCGCTGTAACGACTGAATATGTGCATTCACCCATTGCCGTCCTAGGAACTCCGACAGGAACAGAGACCAGGGTTCATTCTGGAAACCGACTGATTCTGGCGCCAAATCCTGCGAGCGGAACGGTTAAAATCTGGTTCACCAACTCCAGAGCGACGGTACAGAATCCGGTTCAGGTTTATTTCACGAGTCTGGACGGAAGAAGTGTGAAACAAATCACATACAACGGAGTGCAGACCGAGGTGACCGGACTTCAACCAGGCGTGTACATTGTGCAATCAGCTGGCAGTAAGCCACAGAAGCTGATCATCGTTCAATAAGGTTCATCCATTACGATTCATCAAAATCTGTATGAAAACCAAGTCATTCAAGGACGGAGTCTTTCAAAACCAAAAGGAAAACCAGAGCCTGTTCAGGGCTTTGGTTGCCCTTCTGGGATTTGCACTGGCCGCCTGTTCTTCTGTTGATAAAGATCCGGTGACACCGATTGATATTTTCAGTCAGCCCATTGGCCGCATCGAAGCGGAGGCTGATACCACCGGAAAAGCGATCATTTCCCTTCGCAGCCTGAAAGTGGATCAATCAAAGCCCTTCCTCTTTAAAACCCGCGATTTTAAACACGGCAGTTTCAAGCCTTTAAATGATTCCCTTTTTCAGTTTGTGCCAACCGATACCAGTGATTGGGAAGCCGATTCCGGATGGGTGGTTTTAACACAGGAAGCAAGAACGAAAGAAGGATTCGTGAAAATTAACAACAAGCGGAAACAACCTCCTGTCTGGCCTGTCACATTCTTAGTTGGAACACCTTTGCCGGATATGCCTGTTTTCTACATGGAAAATGGAGACTCCAGAAATTTCGATAACGTCAATGGCTTATCCGAAACTGGTGCCTTCATCGATTCGATCTGGGGATTTATGCATGTGGCAACCGTCAACAGTGCCAAAACCCGCATCACCTATCTGGCTCAGGGTGGATTGGGAAACTTCCTCAATTTCGGAACCGACTTCATTTACTATCGGATAAAGAGAACCAACGGCCAATATTTCAGAGGCATGATTCCGATTATCATTGGCGATACCTGTCTGGCCAGAGCCCGCAATGACGAGCAAACGTTACCATCGGGTTCCGGAATTTTATCCGTGTCGACTCTGGCTGCCAACGATCTGGGATGTTTGAATGTGACCGCCACCAGTCCGGTTGTGTATCGCCTCGAGCCTTTGACCTACATCGGAAAAAAACGGATCAACACACAGTTCGGGCAGATTCGCGATACGGTGGATGCCGGAAGTAACCCTGCCTTTTACTACAAACGATTTGCTACCGGAACGCAGCCTGATACAACATTCATTTTCATGGAAGAAGGTCCGGATAAACGCATCACCCGCTCTCAGCTCATCTTAAAAGTCAACTAACCGAACGATGCGAGGTACTCTGAATCTGTTTCTCACCCTATAAAGAACGCAACTTGAATAAACCACTATTGCATGATTTAGAGTTGGTTGAAGGCTGTCTGAAAGGACAGTCTTCGGCACAATACGCCCTTTATCAGCGATATGGTTCGTTTACATTTGGTATCTGCAGACGCTACACAACCGATAAAATGGAAGCCGAAGATCTTCATCAGGTAGGATGGATGCGGGTGTTTGATAAACTTACCCTCTTCCGGAACGACGGTCCGTTCGGAGCCTGGGTAAGGCAACTGTTTGTGTCGGTTTGTCTCAATGCCTACCAGAAACGGAAGTCACGTCTGAAATGGTTTGCGGTGAGTGCCGAAGATGATGCCGCCACTTCGGTAGCTGATCCGGCACCACCATCTGACTTTCTGGAACTGGAAAAGCTGGCCGAATTAATTTCTCAGCTTCCGGAAGGACCCCGACTTGTATTCAATCTCTTCGCTGTCGAAGGTATGAACCATAAAGAAATTGCACAGTCGCTGGACATCAGCGAAGAAACGAGCCGGCAACAACTGCGCCGTGCCCGGATTACACTCAGCCGCCAGATCAGCGGACCAACCGATTCGACTCAAATAGCACCCACTCAAAACAACAACAGGAAATCATGACCAACGAATTTGATCCACATTCGCCACAATCAGAAGGACAGCCCGGAAGTCTGGGCGATGCCTTTGGAGGATACATGCCCGACATGCCGGAAGGCAGCTGGGAACGATTGAACGATCGTCGTAAAAAACGCCGCCGTGGATTCATCTGGTGGCTGTTGCCTGCCTTGTTGCTGGGTGTGGGGTTGAGTGCATACTGGCTGGTTAAGCATAACAGACTGGAAGAATCGGTGGTGATTTCTACCCAACCAAAAATGGAAAAGGCGAAAGAGAAACCATCTGAAAGTGCGTCGGTTTCCGGAGTTGAGAAAAACACAGAGACAAAAATGACGGTACCGTCTGTAGAAAAGCAGCCAGCACCAAATTCGGAAGAACCCCTTCCTATACAAAATCAACCAAAGGAAACAACGCAGAGCAAGCCAACTTCGGAACGTTCTTCGAAAGGAGAAATCGTTAAATCTACGCCATCAGAAACAACAACTGAAAAAGTAATTGCTTCCCAACTGGTCCTGGCACAAACGAAGAAAAAACGAAACCGGAAATCAACGGAAGTGAAATCCAAAATCGAAATCTCCAAATCAACATCTGCGATTGTTTCAAGGAAGGAATCAAATGGAAAAAGGATTGCTTCTTGTGAGGTTCGTTCTGAACAAGGCCCACAAAAAGCAAGCAAAGAAGTTGTTTCGAATCTTCCTTCTGAGAAAGAAACAAATGGGGGAGAAGAGGTGATTGCTCAGAATCCGGACAAAACAGAGAATGTAGTAACCGACCACAATCCTACGACTGAAACTAATAGTTCTGAGGAAACCACTGTTGTTTCACAGGCTGTTTCTCCAAAGGACGGTATAGAACCAAAAGCCGATTCGGTGGTAACGCCAAAAGTAGATACGACTTCCAATCTGGCGACTGCTCCCAAGGATTCCGTCCGGAAAGAATTGGCTAAAAGGAATTTGAGTTTTGAACTGGGATTGAGCGGACTGTTTGTACAACAGCAATTGTCAGTAAAAAGTGCGGCTCAAACGGGAGCCGAACAGGTCTTGCAATCGCCGGTTTCGGTGCGTCCGATGTTTGGAGGAAATCTGCAGTGTAAGTTGAACATTCCACTTGGAGCGAAATTCTCCCTGATTCCTTTGCTTGAAACGTCGCTGTTATACCAGCAGATGACATTTCAAAAAGAACCCGGAGCATCAGCGCCGGTGAAACTGATTCAGACAGCCGACGGAATTGCCGGAGCCCCTGTTTTACAGCCGGGTACGTATTCAAAAGAAACGGTTTACATGTTGCCAGGTGCCGGACTGGAAGCCGGTTATGCTTTGACAAGTTCCTTTGAACTTCGGGCCGGTGCTGTGTACGCATGGGTTTTCTCCACTCAAAAGGATCAAAAGCCAGCCATCATCCAACCGGGTTACTGGTTGGCCGCCCAATATCAGTTGCGGAAACGCTGGAGCGTGAAAGCCGAAATCCGCCGGTTTGGGATGAAAACGCAGTTGCTTCCGGAAACCGCTTCTACTTCGGAAAATCTGCAGTTGGGGCTGGGGTTGGTTTGGAAGGTGCGGTAGTTTATTCGATTTTTTGGGTGGGAGAGAGGTGGACTGTATTTTCCCTTCTCCTCCCCAAACTCTGACTACTTTTGGCATCCATTTCGTTGCGGTTTTGATCCGAAGGAATGATTGCCTCCATTGAAAACAACACCTGCACATTCGACCGATTATTTTCTGGCTGGATATTTCGTCACCGGACTTCGGTATGCCGATGTGCTGAAGCATTTTCCGGAGGATACCGACACAGGACGGCGGGATTATTTTGGGGTGGTGCCGTCCGAAATTCAGTTGAATGAAGGTGTGTTTTCTCATCCCAATTCAGCAGTGTATCCTGGATTTCCATTGGTTTCCGTCCTTCAGAACGAGGCCGGAATCCGGCTGGTTTGTCCCTGTGCCGATCTCAAAAACCGGCTTTGTCCGCACCAGACGCAGGTTTTGCTCAACATTCTGGAGCAACCAGGACTGCGTCTTTTCTTCGATAAACCGCTGCGGATAAACCGTCTGAAAGAGGAAGCCAGGGAATACGGCATGGAAAATGAACCCGATCCGGATCAGTATTTCGAACTTCAGTTTCAGCACAAACAGATCACCGTCATTCCCCGGATCAAAGGCCTGATCAAGGCAGGTGCCGTTAGTTCTTTGGTTCTTCAAAAACAAATTCTTGCGGCCCCAATCTCACCTCCTTCGGGCTCTGTGGCGAACGGACGGAAACGCATTCTCGTCATTCAGAAACACAAATATTACGGACACCTTCAAATCGATTTGCTTGAAGCGGATGTCTCGAAGGACGGCAAGCTGAAGAATCCACTTGCGCCACTCGATCCTTTGCAGCTGACGCTTTCGGAGCGCAATCTGGATGCTGTCCGTTTTTACACGGCCATCTCCCGTTTTCAAAAGGTAGCGGGAGGAACAGACCCGAGCGGTGACATGGAAGCATTGAACTGGATTGTTCAGAATAAGCCGCAACTGGATGTGTACATTCATAATAAATCGGCCTCTGAAAACCTGACGGCTTCCTCTTTGGTCAAGGTCACGTTGCAAAAACAGCGCACCGAAATCCGGTTGTCGGTGTTTAAGAAGTCACCGTTTTT
>DAIOVD010000140.1:10008-11153 GCA_036759185.1 Catalimonadaceae bacterium
GATGAAAACTGGTTCCCGGAAGCGTTTGAACGATGGCGGCAGGAAGGAATCGAGGTGTTGGGATTCCGTCAGTTATTGGGTAATCGTTTCAATCCGTTTAAAGGAAAAGTGCTGGTGAATGTCGCCAGTGGTACCGACTGGTTCCGGACCGACCTTACCATTGTGTATGGCGACCAGAAAGCATCCCTCAAACAAATTCGCAAAGCCATTCGCAACCGCCAGCGGTATGTGACACTGGATGACGGAACCGAAGGCATTCTCCCCACCGACTGGATAGAAAAACTGAAAGCCTGGTTTGAAGCAGGAGAAACAGAAGGTGACCAATTGCTGATTGCCCGTTCCCGGTTCAATGAAATCCGGCATTTGTTTGGAGAAGAATTACTGTCCGTTGAAACAAAAGCCGAAATCCGTAACCTGTCCCGCCGTTTTTCTTCACTGGAAACAACCGAAGTCGAAGTGCCGGAAAGTCTGCAGGCTACCTTGCGGGATTACCAGATTCAGGGTCTGAAATGGTTGAATTTTCTGGATGATCTCAATTTTGGTGGTTGTCTGGCCGATGATATGGGACTGGGGAAAACCGTTCAGATTCTGGCCTTTATCCTGAGTCAACGAAAGAAACACACGTTCAATACCAACCTGGTGGTGGTGCCGACTTCCCTTCTGTTCAACTGGCAGGCGGAGGTGGAAAAGTTTGCTCCTTCGATCAGGGTGTTTTTGCATTATGGGCCGAGTCGTCCCAAATCGCACCAGCATTTTGAGGAATACGAAATCGTGCTGACGACCTACGGCATGCTGCTTTCCGATATTGGAATGCTGAAGCAGTTCCGTTTCAATTATATTTTTCTGGATGAATCGCAGGCGATCAAAAATCCGGAATCGCAACGGTACAAAGCGGCCCGATTGCTTCAATCGCGGAACAAAATTGTGCTAACGGGAACGCCCATCGAGAACAATACCTTCGATGTGTACGGACAGTTTTCCTTTGCCTGTCCAGGCTTTCTGGGTAGCAAACAGCATTTCAGGGAGTTGTATTCCACGCCGATTGACAAGTTCAAAGATCTGCGGCGGGCTACCGAATTACAGGAAAAGATCCGTCCGTTTCTACTTCGGCGGACCAAAAAAGAAGTGGCCAAAGAGCTGCCCGA
>DAIOVD010000141.1:0-5113 GCA_036759185.1 Catalimonadaceae bacterium
GCGGCGTAGTATTCAACTCCCCACTCAAATTTTGTGGCGGTTAGCTTTTGCTGATTGATCCAATGGGAAGATTCCCCTTTGATCAACTGCAATGCCTTTGCCACACTCATGTCTGCATTGAGCCAAAACAAACAATGCAGGTGCTCGGTGTACCCGTTGATCCGGTCAATTTTAATTCCTTTCTCCCGGGCATTCGACCGGATGTGTTCGATCACCTTTTTTCTGATTTCGGGGGTTAACCACGGGTGCCGGTATTTGGTTGACCATACGGCATGCACCATTATTTTTACGTACGCCATAGGCCAAATATATGGGATTTAACCGGAATCCCCCGAATGGGTTGGTTTATATGGCTTTAGCCATTCGGATGATGGCTGATGTGATGGGACATTGTCTGCCCTACCCGGTCGGCCGGAGTCATCCCCGGACTGAAGTCCGGGGTTAGGGTAGTGCAGAGACTCTCCATCGAATTCACGCATTTGGTTCACCAGCTCCATGCCTTTAGGCTGGGGCTGGTAGGGATGTCCGGGCTACGTCTGCCGTACCCGGTCTAGCCGAGTCATCCCCGGACTGAAGTCCGGGGTTAGGGGAGTGCGGAGGCATTCCATCGAATTCACGCATTTGGTTCACCAGCCCCATGCCTTTAGGCTGGGGCTGGTGAGGATTTCGGCCATCGCCTGCCATACCCGGTCGGCCGGAGTCATCTCCGGACTGAAGTCCGGGGTTAGGGTAGTACGGAGGCACTCCATCGATTTCACGCAATTGGTTCACCAGCCCCACGCCTTCAGGCTGGGGCTGGCGGGATGGACGAGGTCACGATCACACCTTCGAATACTTCAGCCACACCTCATACGCGGTGAGGCGGGCGATTTGCCAGCCAGCTTTTCCATCGAGGAAGCCTTTCCGGAGGATGTAATCCCGGAACCAGCGGGCGGCAGGGCTCACATATTTTTTCCAGCTCCCGGGCTTTTTACCCGACCTCCTGATTTCCATTGCCCCTTTTTCGGCGTACTTCTCCACTTTGCGGTAATGCTCTTCCACTGTGGCATAGGAATAATGGAGAATGTTGCCCGGCAGATCCTGCGGAATGGTTCCTGGCTGCAATACCAGCTGCTCGTGCACTTCCGACAGGTTCCAGTGTCCCACTCCTTTCTTCCAGAACCGCACCTTTTTATCGGTACTCCAGCCACCATGACGGATCCATTGCCCGCAATAATTGCTGAGACGGTTGAGTCGGTAGGCCGGGACGGGTTTGTTCGAGACTTTAATCTTCTGTATTTCGCTCCGCAGTTCCTCATCCAACCGCTCGTCAGCATCCAGCGATAGGATGTAGTCGCCGGTGGCCAGTTCATTGGCGGTGTTTTTTGAGGCGCCGTATCCGGCAAAGGCTTTCTGAACCACTTTTGCGCCCAGACTTTCGGCAATCGAAACGGTCTGGTCGTCGGAAAAGGAATCCAGCACAATCACTTCATCGGCACAGCCTTCCACCGAACGGAGGCAGTCGGCAATCCGTTTTTCTTCGTTTCGGGTGATGATGACGACCGAGATTTTCATGCGATGGTATCAGCGGATCCGGATCCAGAGGGCTTTGATCCGGGCAATCAAATGTGGTAACATTCCGGGTGCGGTCAGAATTTTTTCTTTGCGGTATAACCGTCCGATCTGAAGGTATTCTTTGTAAAAAAAGGAACTCGGAATTCCCCATTTTTCTGCAAACTGCTTCCGGCCGTTGTTCTTTTTCACCCGAGCGGTTGACCGGGACATAAAATGATACACCAGTGAACTGCCCACACCCCGGAATTCCCGAACACCGGCCTGCCAGAGTTTCATGGAAAAATCAGGATCGGAATACATGCCGGGACTGAATTCTTCGCTGTATCCGCCCACATCGTCAAACAACTCCTTTGGAACGAGAGACGGTGGCCAGGATGCCCCAAACCAGTCCTTCCGTTTCATTTTGGCGGCAAACGTATCAAGTTCACTTCGCATAAAAGTGGTGGTATCTCGTCCAAAATCATGGGGAGAGGCCACACATTCGGATTTGGAATGGGAAGGCTCGATCATGGTTCCCGACAGGTACCAGAGCCGGTGCGAGAAAGATGCCGCCACCTTCCACAATGCGGCATCCCATCCTTTGCACACGTACATATCGTCGTTGATGTACAGCAGATTTTCGGTTCGGGCGAGGGTGGCCATGGCATTCACCGAATAGCAGACTCCCGCGTTGGACTCTGAATACGTGTAGTCCAGCCCTTCCTTTTTTACCCATTCCAGCGAACCATCTGTACCTTCGTTCACATGCACAATGATCTGATGAGGGTATTTCGAATTTTCCCGGATTGATTGCACACAAAAACTCAACATATCCAGATTGTTCCAGCTGGGGATCAGAATGGAAAACAACGATTCAGGGACAAACCGGCCGGACGGAAAACTCAAAATCTCAGGTTTGGGAAAGGCCGGCATGCGCAAAAACGGAGGTAGTCTGGTTGATAATCTGGTGAACGATACGGCAATAATAATCGAATGGCCGGTTTCCTATAAATAAAATCCAACCTGTATTCCAAAACTCCGGCGAACGTAACCGGCCATCAGTTCAGATTCAAATCAGAAAACTGCGTGGATTTCGGTCTGATTTTTAGCCGGGGAGTGATTTTGGTTTCGTGTAAGAAATGACAGCACCCCGAACCGTTTTCTCTGATTTCCTGAGAATTCCGCCTTGAAAATAATCCTCGTTCCATCTTCCCGTACGACGTTCTGAATTCAGTCCTGCAACCGGAATGGGGGAATCTCACTGCTCCGGATACTGTATCTATTTATGTTCTTTTCTGTTTTTCCAGTGGAAGAATTCGATGTGATAACCAATACCGGAATGGCGGTTTTCTGCAAAAAACATGAATCTCTGTTGTGTTTTTTACAAAGGATGGTTTTACAGACGCCTGCATCCGGGAGATTCAAAGAAGGAATTCACCTTTGCATTGTCCGGTACGAGTGCACCCATGAGTCGATCTCCTCAAAGCTCCTGCTTTAAGCGATTCGCATCATAGGAAATCCCCTCCGGTTTTTCTAACCCCTGTTTAGTACATATTTTATGAACCGCTTACTCAATCATCTGAGTATGGTTCTGGTGAGTTTCTTTCTGATCACAGGATTGGGAAGAGATGCCGCTTCTCAAAGCCTCCTTCAATTGAACGGACATTCAGTTCAGTTGAAATCGCTGAGCGTGGCAGGCAAAAACACAGTCACCTCTGCAGCATCCGGATTCCAGGGAAGGATTTTTCGGATACTTCAGAAACCAGAACCGATCGATGGCCAGTTTATGGAAACACTCCGCACCAACGGATTGTCGGTATCCCAACCTTTGGGAAATGGACTGTACCTGGTGTCGATGCCAACTTCTCTTCCGGTTGCGAATCTTTCTGCAATGGGATTCCGTCAGTTTTCGGAACTGGAACCTTCCATGAAGATTCACCCAAACCTCAAACAGCAAATTTCGAATAAAGCCGGAAACGCCATCACAGGGGTGCAGGTTCTGGCCTGCCATGGACTCAAAGCCGAAATCATCCAGGCCAACTGGAATTCTTCCTGGGGAACGCTCAAAGAAGTGTGGTCGGGACAAGTCTCCAAATTTATCATCGACTGCAATGCCGCACAGCTTGAGCAACTGGCTCTGGCAGGTTGGACATTTCAGATTGAGGCGGAAGATTCGCCCATCGTTCCATTTAACCAGGAAACGGCAGCCAACGGAAAAGTCAATACACTGCAGCAAGCCGGATTTGGCTGGGCTACCGCTCTGTCCGGTAAAAATGTAACGGTCGCCGTTGGGGATGGCGGAATGGTGGAATTGCATGCCGATCTGTTCAGCCACCAGCAAAACCTCACCAGCGCCAAAATTCCATCTTTCGCTGATCATCAGGACCATGTAACCGGAACCATTGCCGGAGCCGGATTGCTTCAGGCCGACAAAAAAGGGATGGCTCCTCAGGCCCGCATTTTCAATGTTCAGACATCATCCGCCATTTCAAACGGTGCTTCGTTGAGGGAAAATCTGGAGGTTACACTTACCAATAATTCCTACGGACTCAACCTCGTTTGCTCCCGGGCCGGAAACTACAACGGTACGTCTGCTTTTATTGATGACCAGATCAATTCCTATCCGGACCTTCTTCATATGATAGCTGCCGGGAATCAGGGAGCCTACACCTGTGGTTCTTACCCGGTTGGTTTTCAAAATATGGCCGAAGGATATCCGGCGGCAAAAAATGCCCTGACGGTTGGCGCAGTGGAAAAGGATGATGCTTTTGCCTGGTTCAGCTCCAAAGGTCCTGCAAAAGACGGACGGCTGAAACCCGAAATCGTGGTCAACGGCAACGAGGTGGAATCCACAGTTCCTTTCGATGCATACGGATCCAAAGGCGGCACGTCCATGGCCACACCTGCTGTCACCGGAACCATGGCCTTACTGACGGAACGTTACAAGCAAATCTTTGCCAACCAGAATCCGGAATCGGCTTTTCTAAAAGCCCTTGTCTGCAACACCGCCGACGATCTGGGTTTGCCCAATGCCGATTTCACGTATGGTTTCGGAAGAATCAATGGCCGGAAAGCCAGAAGAGCGTTGGAAAATCAACAGTTTCAATCGGGTACAATTGGTTCGAACGGATTACAGCCCATTTCATTGTCGGTTCCGGCTGGTTGTAAAGAGGTGAAGATTATGCTTTGCTGGACGGATCCCTCGGCACCGGCCAACACTTTAAAAGCATTGATGAACGACCTCAATCTGGTGGTTCAGAATCAGGCAGGATTCAGTTTTCAGCCCTGGGTGCCCGATCCATCGGAAACCGGAGTGCTGCTGGCTGCCATCCGCAAAACCGATACGCTCAATAATATGGAACAGGTCACCCTTCCTGTTGTTCCCGGAGAAAACCTGATTCTGAAAGTATCGGCAGGAAACCTCGTATCGGTAAACCAGAAATACTGGATTGTGTACGATTGGGTTCGTCCGGAACTGGTTTTAACAGCACCGGTTCAACGACAGATTCTGAAATCCGGTGCCGCTTATGGTTTTTACTGGGATGTAAACGGACAGAACCTGAGCAGTCTGGTTCTGGAA
>DAIOVD010000141.1:5213-11143 GCA_036759185.1 Catalimonadaceae bacterium
GTTCATTGTAAACCAACTCGAAAACGGAACCCGCTATGGATTCTCCGTAGTACCGCATTTCGGAAACGAATCAGGCCTCGCAAGCGATGGAATGTTTGCCACATCTGTGAGTGGAAGTTGTCCCTGGACATCCGATCTGGGCATATCGGCATTGATTTCACCGCTTTCAGGACGGCTCCATACCAGTTCGGCACCTTCGGGCACCGTCCGTCTGGAAGTCCGCAATTTTGGCAACACGAATGCCAGCAATGTGGCATCGACACTCTTTTTCCGGAAGCCCGATGGTACTGTTTCATCACAGACTTTGTCGCTTTCGGTAATTGCCGGACAGAGTCAGGCCATCACCCTTCCGCAAACCTTGAATCTGCTTTCTCCCGGACAGTATCCGGTGGAATTCTGGCTGGTATCAACGGGTGATGTGAACTCAGGAAATGACAGCCTTTCAACCAGCATTTCCGTCTTACCGAATCCGGTTCTGAGCCTGCCCTGGCAGAATTCCTTTGAAACCAGTCCTGATTTTTCTGTGACTTCCACCTCATTGGGACTTCCTGGAAATGCGTCATTTGATTTTAACTCTACAAATGGGGCACGGATTTCATCTGTCCTGAAACAACCACAGGAAATTCTGGGAACACATTCTTTGATTCTGGACAAAGAGAGAATCGACGGCACTACGGGCAACAGTGATCTCATCCTTACACTCAACTTATCAGACTATCAACATCCTTCTCAGCTCATTCTCGATTTTGACTGGCTTCCGTTGGGTGGAATTTCGCCAGATAACAGCCTTTGGATGCGGCCTGATGATCAGGAAGAATGGGTGGAAGTCCGCCGGTTTTCCGATCTCACCTATACCATTGGTACCGTCAGTTCTATTCGGGGCATCAATCTTTTGTCCTTTCTTGAAACGGAAGCCCTCACTTCTTCTTTCCAGCTTAAATTTACCGGAGCCGCTGTCCGCAGCCAGGATCTGACTCCAGGCGGTGGGTATGCCATCGACAATCTGGTTTTGTCGATGCCGGGCAACGATGTGGTCGTTCTGGCTCTGACGGGTCCGGTCGAAAATTGTTATGCCAATTCCGATGTACGCAAAGTAAAAATCCGCGTGGCCAATACAGGTCAGCATCCGGCCGAACACGTTCAGGTGGGCTACAAACTGGTGGGTCAGAATCCGGTCAGCGGACAGATTGATTTGATTGGAATTGGCGACACAGTGGAATATGAATTTGAGCAGGCCTTGCCTTCAGATCTGTATGGGTTGCTGAAATTCAAACTTTGGGCCTTCGGAAATGATGACAGTTATCCGACAAACGATACTCTCCGGAATGAATCCGTCTTTTTGTACCCGGTTGTTTCCGGAAAGTCGTATTACGAGAGTTTTGAGGCCAATTCTGGTTTCTGGAAAGGATACGGTCAGAACAGCAGTTGGGAATGGGGTGTTCCGTCCAAGAATTTGTCGGTGGTTGATACAGCTGCGAATGGTATCAAAATCTGGACAACCAACCTGAAAGGCAATTACAACAACAACGAGCTTTCGTTCCTTCAATCGCCTTGTCTCAATCTGGCAGAAATGGGAGGTGATGTTCAATTCAGTTTCAATTCAGTGTACAACATGGAAAGCGAGTACGATCACATGTGGCTGGAAATGTCGGAAGACGGAATTGAATGGTGGAAAACGGGCAGTACAAACAGCGGAACCAACTGGTACAACCATGGTATGCCCAGCTGGAATGGATTGCGCAGTCATTGGGAAGTAGCCAGCCACCGAATAGCGGCTGAGTCTGTTGCAAATAAAGCCCGGGTGCGATTCCGGTTTGCCTTCAGTTCTGATCCAAGCCAGACAAAAGAAGGTTTTGGAATTGATGATGTCCATCTCGAACCGGCATTTGAAATTGTAAGCGATTCCAGTTTTTCGCAGGAAACGGCCATTGAGGAAGAAACCTGGGTGAGTTTTGGAAAACTGCCTGATAAGGTAGCTTCCATTGAAAACTCCGCAGAACTGGGCAATATTTCCATGGAAATGAAAATCAACAAAGGGGCCGTCCGTATGCTTAATGGCAAACCTTATCTCGACCGCAACTACCTCATTGTCCCTGAAAATCAGCCATCGGTTCCGGTAAAAGTGCGTTTGTTCGTCACCGATGCGGAAGTGAAAAAATTGCAGACCATCGATCCAGGATTGGAATCGTTTCAGCAACTGGGCATCTTTAAATACGACGGTGCCAATCAGGACCTTGACATCGACAACAACGAATACAATGCCGCTTCCTCATCGGTTTTCATTCCGGCGGGTGAAGTTTTAAAAGTGCCAACGGCGGACGGTTATTTCCTGGAGTTTCAGGTGGATGGATTTTCGGAGTTTTACGTAAGCACCCGGTCATTGGCCGGGCCCGAAACACCGCTTCCGGTTGAACTCATTTCGTTTACAGCCCGCAACCAGAGTGTAAAAGGGGAGGTGCTGCTGGAGTGGAAAACCGCTTCGGAGATCAACCTCAACCGTTTCGAACTGGCTTCTTCCTGCGATGGGAAAACCTTTGATGTGATCCGTGCCGTTTCGCCACAAGGCTCTGTGAGCCAGGGACAAACCTACAGAGTTGTTCATTCTCCGGCGTCCTGCAATGCCGAAAGTATTGTCTACAAGCTTCAGGCATTTGACAATGGGCAGGTGGCACCAACCAAAGAACTTCGGGCCATCGTGAAAAACGACAGAGCCGGTGAAAATCCGGTTCGCATTACCAACCCGGTGGTCAACCATCAACTCGACATTACAGGTCTGAGCGGAGATCCGACCCAAATCCAGCTACTGGATGCGACAGGGCGGATTTGCTTCCAGACCGAAACCAGCCAGACTGGTTTCACACAAAATATTTCAATGATACCGTCCGGTGTGTATTCTGTTCAGATTCTCTCCGCAGATCACCCTCAGACGTTCAGGATTTTGATTCGTTAGTTTTCATTTTAAGCCTGGAGATTGAATTTTAAGATTCAATTTCCGGGTACAACCCAAATGAAAAAACCAGCTCCGGAAGGAGCTGGTTTTTCAGTTTAGTCAAGTGCAGATCTTAGTGGCTTCCCAGATATTCAGCAACACTTTCGCGGCTTTCTTTCATGGTGTCTTTTCCTTCGTCCCAGTTGGCAGGGCAAACTTCACCGTATTTTTCAACGTACTGAAGTGCTTTCACCAGACGAAGAGTGTCGTCGATGTTTCGTCCCAGAGGGAAATCGTTGATGACAGAATGACGAACGATTCCTTCTTTGTCGATCAGGAATGTTCCGCGGAGAGCGATGGGCACACCATCGAACACCATTTCGTTTTCTTCATTGTAGCCATATTCACCAGCGAGAACACCGAAATTGGTGGCGATGGTTTTGGCTGTATCGGCAACCAATGGATAGGTTACGCCTTCGATTCCACCGTTTTTCTTTGGTGTCATCAACCAGGCAAGGTGTGTTTCAGGTGTGTCGGTTGAGCAACCCACAACAGCTACATCACGGCTTTCAAATTCAGCCAGTTTTTCCTGAAAGGCCAGGATTTCAGTCGGACACACGTATGTGAAATCTTTCGGATAGAAGAAGAATACAACATACTTTTTGCCCAGATACTGATCCAGAGAAAAGTTCTTTACAATTTCATCTCCGTTGATCACTGCACCTGCTGAGAACGCGGGTGCTTTTTTACGTACAATACTCATTTTATGTTTGTTAGAAAGTAGATTACTATTTAATTAAGCGAGATAGGACCGGATCATCCAGGCCATTTTTTCGTGGGATGCCAGAAGTCCGGTCAGATAATCGGCGTTACCGGCATCTCCCGCCTGATCCGCCGTTTCAATGTCGGTGCGCAGCTGGCGGATGATCGATTCGTGGTCTGAAAGCAGGGCCTGAAGCATTTCTTTTTCCTTCAGATCGCCGCCCGATTCTTTCAGACGGGTCAGTTTCAGGAATTCAGACAGACTGCCAGGCGTGGTTTTACCCAGCTGACGGATCCGTTCTGCAGTGTCGTCGATGATGGTATCGAGTTCGCCGTACTGTCCTTCAAAAAAGCTGTGCAGTTCAGAAAAATGCATGCCCGTTACGTTCCAGTGGAAGTTCCGGGTTTTGGTCTGAAGAACGATTTCGTCGGCAAGAAGGCTTTTTAGGATTTCACTGACCTGCAGAATCTGCGATTCGGTGAGTCCGATGTTGGTGGTTGCCATGTTGGTTTTTATACAAGGTTGAATAGAAAAAGAACCTGTCAGGGTTGGCTCTTGTTTAAAAATTTTGAAGAAATAAGATGGTCCAGAGAGAGTTTTCCGGGACCAGCGAGCAGAATGGTCAGCATCACAATGGAATAGCCAAAGGTCATTTCACCATCTCCAAAAATATCGCCTTTGTCTACTGCAAAACAGGCCACCAGCATGGTGAACATGATCAGAAAAGCAGAGAATCGGGTGAGTAAACCCACGATCAGGAAAATGCCACCAAACAATTCGGCTCCCGTTCGGAGGTAGGCCATTAGTAGTGGCATGGGAAAATGAAGATCGTTTCCGAGCCAGTCGGCAAACTCCTGCATCTGGGCCGGATCAAAAAATCCAAAACCGTGTTTGATAAAAATGAGGCCCATAAATACCCGCATCGCCACCAGAAAATGGGGCGTCAGAGGTCCGGTTCCGAATAAAAGATTTTTGATCATAGCTTATTTTTTCTTCTTCCCGAATACCTGAACATCAATGTTCTCCACCTCAAATTCTGAACCCAACGTCTGGGCAATCAGCTTTTTGATTTTGGAAAAGAGGGCATCGTCTTCAAGATCGGTGATCTGGTTTCCTTCCACCAGATGGAGGTGGTCGCCTCGTTCCCATTCAAACTGGCGAACCTGATTGGGGAGCGTCACCATACGGACGATGCCCGCCTGCTGGAGGTCTTCGAGATTTTTGTAAATGGTGGCCAGTGACAAGCCGGGCAGAACTGGTTTCAGACTTTGAAACAGTTCTTCGGCTGTGTAGTGCGCCTGTGCGGGTTGCAGTTTTTCCAGCAATAAAAGCCTGGCACTGGAGGCTTTCATTTTTTTCTCCTGGAGAATTTCTTTGATCGAGTCCAAATCAGGAATGATTCTTATTTAGAAATGAAATGCAAAACTACACATCATTCGTTCCTCCGCAATTCTTTTTCCGAAAACTTATTTCAGACCGGGGTGGATTTGGATAAGCGGTACCGTACTTTTGTTCCGTATGCTGTTTCTCGTTCCCACCCCCATCGGCAATCTGGAAGACATCACCTTCCGGGCTCTTCGCATTCTTCGGGAAGCCGATCTCATTCTGGCTGAAGACACCCGCACCACCGGAATGCTGCTCAAGCATTTTGAGATCAAGCGGCCGCTGGCCAGTTTCCACATCCACAACGAGCACCAGAAACTGAAGTCGTTTATCCAGCAACTGAAAGAAAAGCAGACCATCGCCCTGGTGTCGGATGCCGGTACACCCGCCATTTCGGATCCTGGTTTTCTGCTGGTTCGCGAAGCATTGAAGGAAGGCATCGAAGTGCAGTGTCTGCCCGGACCCACGGCTTTTGTTCCGGCCCTGGTTTGTTCAGGCTTCTCAACCGACCGGTTCCTGTTTGAAGGATTTCTGCCGCAGAAAAAAGGACGGCAAACCCGACTGAAAGCCGTTCTGGCCACCGATTGCACCGTCGTTTTGTACGAATCTCCGCACCGGGTTCTCCGTCTGATGGAGGAGCTGATCACCCTCGGCATCGGGGTACGCCGGGTGTCGGTATCCCGTGAAATCAGCAAGATGTTCGAGGAAACCGTCCGCGGAACAGCGGAAGAAATCAAAGCGCATTTCACCCTCAAAGCGCCCAAAGGGGAGTTTGTGGTTTGTGTCGAAGGGGTAGACTAATTAGTGGTTCGTGGTGCATGGTTGAATTATAAATGATGAGTGATGAATTATTAA
>DAIOVD010000142.1:0-7081 GCA_036759185.1 Catalimonadaceae bacterium
CAAACTCAGTACAAAAAAAAGAAGCCCCGCAAATCGCGGGGCTTCCTCATTTTGGTTGGACGGGACAATTAATCTAATGTAATCTCCAGAGCCAATCCTCTTAATTCATGCACCAATACGTTAAATGACTCCGGAATGTTTGGCTTCGGCATATTCTCACCTTTTACAATGGCTTCGTATGCTTTTGCTCTTCCGATTACATCATCTGATTTTACAGTCAGGATTTCCTGAAGGATGTGGGATGCACCAAATGCTTCCAGTGCCCAAACCTCCATTTCTCCAAAACGCTGACCCCCGAACTGTGCCTTACCACCCAACGGCTGTTGTGTAATAAGTGAGTATGGTCCGATGGAACGGGCGTGCATCTTATCGTCTACCAGGTGACCCAGTTTCAGCATATAGATGATACCCACCGTAACTTTCTGATCAAAACGCTCACCTGACAAACCATCATACAGATAAGTCCGTCCGAATGAAGGCAGATTTGCATCGTTCAGTTCGGTTACCACTTCTTCTTCGGTAGCACCGTCGAAGATCGGAGTTGCGTATTTACGGCCCAGTTTGCGACCAGCCCAACCAAGGACGGTTTCGTAAATCTGTCCGATGTTCATCCTTGAAGGTACACCCAATGGGTTCAGTACGATATCAACCGGAGCTCCGTCTTCAAGGAATGGCATGTCTTCCTGGCGAACAATACGGGCAACAACCCCCTTGTTTCCGTGGCGACCCGCCATCTTATCCCCTACTTTCAGTTTCCGTTTTTTCGCGATGTACACTTTGGCAAGTTTCACGATTCCGGTTGGAAGTTCGTCACCCACTTCAATGGCTACACGCTCTCTTTTGAACCGACCGGCCACTTCATTACGTTTCTTCACATAATTTTTTACCAGGTCAAACACCATACGGTTTAGACGGGAATCGTCTGTCCAGTTTTCCAACACCACGTCAGAGATCAGATTGGCCTCCTCTGCCACGTTGTAGTTACTTTCGTCACGGTATGGGTTTTTGTCAGGGAATAAGTTCTCGGTAATGTTCTTACGACTGAACTTCACTCCTTTCGACATAATCTCATCGCCAAATTTGTGCTTGATTCCTTTACAGGTTTTGCCTTCCAGGATCACCAATAACTTGTCGATGGCTTTGTTTTTCAGTTCGATCAGATCTTTGGAGTACTTCGACTTCAGAACATCCAGTTCTTTTTTCGATGCAGCCCGAAGGTCTTTATCCTTTCTTGGACGTGAGAACAATTTGGTATCGATAACGACCCCTCTCATGGATGGAGGCGCCTTCATCGAAGCATCTTTCACATCACCGGCTTTGTCACCGAAGATGGCACGAAGAAGTTTCTCTTCCGGAGTCGGATCGCTCTCACCTTTTGGTGTGATTTTACCTACCAGGATGTCTCCCTCTTTCACCTCAGCTCCTACACGGATGATACCGTCCTTGTCAAGGTTCTTCACGGCTTCCTCACTTACGTTTGGAATCTCAGAAGTCAGTTCTTCTTCTCCACGCTTGGTTTCCCGAACTTCAAGTTCGTATTCCTCAATGTGAATGGAAGTGAAAATATCGTCAGAAACTACTTTCTCAGAGATTACGATGGCATCCTCAAAGTTGTAACCCTGCCATGGCATGAACGCCACCATCATGTTACGACCAAGAGCAAGTTCTCCTCCTTGTGTGGCATAGCCTTCACAAAGAATCTGTCCGCGAACCACTTTGTCTCCTTTGTTCACAATCGGACGAAGGTTGATACAAGTATCCTGGTTCGTACGACGGAATTTGGTCAGATTGTAGGTACGGATATCGTTGTCGAATTCAACAGAACGCTGGTCATCCGTTTGCACGTACTGAACCACAATCTTCATTGAATCCACATAAATAACCTCACCGGTATCTTCAGCGGCAATCAGTGTTTTGGAATCTTCCGCCACACGTGCTTCCAGACCGGTTCCGACAATCGGAGCTTCCGGACGAAGAAGCGGAACTGCCTGACGTTGCATGTTGGATCCCATCAGGGCCCGGTTCGCATCATCGTGCTCAAGGAAAGGAATCATGGAAGCCGCAATCGATACAATCTGATTCGGCGCCACGTCCATATAGGTAACGTTTGCTGGCTCTACCAACGGGAAGTCACCTTCAAAACGTGCTTTCACCCGTTCCTGGGTAAGGGTTCCGTCATCAGAAAGGCCGGTTTTCGCAAGAGCGATGTTGTGACCGTCCTCTTCTTCAGCTGTTAAGTATTCTACTTCGGTATTCGCCAGAATTTTACCGTCTGCAATTTTGCGGTACGGTGTCTCAATGAATCCCATACCATTTACTTTGGCGTGGATACAAAGAGAAGAAATCAGACCAATGTTCGGACCTTCCGGAGTTTCGATGGTACACAGACGACCGTAGTGCGTGTAGTGAACGTCACGAACCTCGAAACCGGCACGCTCACGGGAAAGACCACCTGGCCCGAGGGCTGACAATCTTCTTTTGTGGGTAATCTCGGCCAGTGGATTGGTTTGATCCATGAACTGAGACAACTGGTTGGTTCCGAAGAAGGAGTTGATAACAGACGAAAGCGTTCTTGCGTTGATCAGATCAACCGGTTTGAAGTCTTCGTTGTCACGAACGTTCATTCTTTCTTTGATGGTTCTCGCCATACGGGCAAGACCAACACCAAACTGAGAATACAACTGCTCACCAACGGTACGAACACGACGATTAGACAAGTGGTCAATATCATCGACAACCGCTTTTGAGTTGATCAGACCGATCAGATATTTCACGATCATGATTATATCTTCGGTCGTCAGAACGCGGGTTGCAGACGAAGTGGAAAGACCCAGTTTCTTGTTGATTCTGTATCGTCCTACTTCTCCCAGATCGTAACGCTTATCAGAGAAGAACAGGTTCTGAATAATATCACGGGCCGTTTGTTCATCCGGAGCATCGGTGTTCCGCAACTGACGGTAGATTTGCTCAACCGCTTCTTTTTCAGAGTTTGATGGATCTTTCTGAAGGGTATTGTAAATAATGGTGTAATCGGTTGAGTTCACATCCTCGCGGTGTACAATCACCGACTTGGAACCTGAATCCATGATCACATCCAGATCTTCTTCCTTAATGATGGTATCGCGTTCGAGCAATACTTCATTACGGGCGATGGAAACTACCTCACCGGTGTCCTCATCTACGAAATCTTCTGTCCATGACTTCAGAACCCTTGCAGCCAGTTTACGGCCCAATAGTTTCTTCTGATTGGTCTTGTTCACATTGATTTCTTCTGACAAACCGAACAGGTCGAGAATGTCTTTATCCGAACCGTAACCAATCGCACGAAGCAATGTGGTGACAGGGAATTTCTTTTTACGGTCGATGTACGCATACATCACGTTGTTCACGTCAGTAGCGAATTCGATCCATGACCCTTTAAAAGGAATGATACGGGCAGAATACAGCTTGGTACCGTTGGTGTGCTTGCTTTGCGCAAAGAACACACCGGGAGAACGGTGAAGCTGTGATACAATAACACGTTCCGCACCATTGATGCAGAACGAGCCACGGCCCGTCATGTAAGGGATATTTCCAAGGAATACTTCCTGTTCGATGGTTTGAAAATCCTCGTTATCAGCATCTTTACACTCCAAACGAAGTTTGGCTTTCAAGGGGACTGAATACGTAAGACCTCGGTCGATACACTCTTCCAGTGAATATTTCGGAGGATCTACATTGTAGTCAATAAAGGAAAGAACGTAGTTGTCACGGCTGTCAGAGATTGGAAAATTCTCTGAAAACACTTTGAACAACCCTTCTGCCGTTCTCTTCTCTACCGGGGTCTCCAGCTGGAAGAAATCTTTAAACGATTGAAGCTGAACGTCAAGGAAATCCGGATAATCGATGGCAGGCTTCACCGACGCGAATGAAATCCTACCTGATCTAGTGATTGTTTTGCCCAATTTCTTTAGAAATTTTAGCGATTTGATAAATAGGGTGCAAAACTAGGAAAATTCCTTTATAAAAACTCCCCGCATGCCAAAAGAAATTTGGAATGATTTTTAACAGTATATTTGGCATACGATTAAACGACATCCAACTATGATTCAGGTTTCGGAAAAAGCAAAAGAAAAAATACTGGAAATCAAGCACTCGGAGAACCGGGGAGACGATTTCCACGTTCGGGTTGGCGTGAAAGGTGGCGGATGCTCCGGTCTTATGTACGACTTAACCTTTGATGAAGAACTTCAGGCAACTGACAAAATGATCGAAGACCAGGGCATTAAACTGGTGGTCGACAAAAAATCAGTTCTCTATCTGGCAGGAACCACGCTCGATTTTACCGACGGTTTAAACGGAAAAGGCTTTCAGTTCATCAATCCAAATGCCAGCCGGACATGTGGATGCGGTGAAAGCTTCAGTGTCTGATTTTCAAAAGACATGCATAATAAAAAAGCCCTGTCATTACTGACGGGGCTTTTTTGTTGGATACTATATTATATAGAGCGACTACTCGAAACGAAGGTGCTTCACCGATTCTCCGGAATTGGCCAGTTCTATCAGCGAGTCGATACCGATCTGCAGGTGCTTTTCAGCATAGGATGTGGTCACCTTCGTATCAGACCTGGATGTCTTCACACCTTCCGGTACCATCGGATTGTCCGAAACCAGGAGCAATGCCCCTTTTGGTATGTTATTGGCGAACCCTACGACAAAAATGGTGGCCGTTTCCATGTCGATGGCCATGGCCCGTAAATCGCGGAGGTATTCTTTGAATTTATCGTCATGCTCCCAGACCCTGCGGTTGGTCGTGTACACTGTTCCTGTCCAGTAATCAAGTTCATGCTTTTTAATCATGGACGAAACAGACCGTTGCAGGCGGAACGAAGGCAGGGCCGGAATCTCAGGCAGACAGTAATCGTTGCTGGTTCCTTCTCCACGAATGGCGGCAATCGGAAGAATCAAATCGCCAATGGCCGTTTTCTTTTTCAGTCCGCCACATTTCCCCAGAAACAAAACCGCTGCCGGCGAAACTGCTGATAAAAGATCCATTACTGTAGCAGCCATGGCAGATCCCATCCCGAAATTGATGATGGTGATGCCATTGGCCGTGGCCGTTTGCATCGGTTTGTCCAGACCGATAATCGGCACATCGAACTTATCGGCAAACATCTGCACATAATTAATAAAGTTGGTCAGCAGAATATACTTTCCAAATGTTTCCAGTGGAGTGCCTGTATATCTTGGAAGCCAATCGTTTACAATTTCTTCTTTGGTTTTCATAGGTTCGAATCGGTTTTTGTGTGCGAATGATTTCTGTGGTTGAGCCTGCAATAAAAGCAGCCTGCTCTAAAAAATCACAGAAAAACGAAAATTAGATTTGGGTAAATGCCCTGCTTGTTCTTTGCTTTGGGGCATGCCCGACGCTACGAAAATCCGGATAGTTTTTTTAGGAACCCCTGAATTTGCCGCCACCTGCCTTCAAAATCTGATCGACCAGAACGCAAATGTGGTGGTGGTGATCACAGCACCCGATAAACCGGCAGGACGAGGACTCCATCTGAATAAAAGTGCGGTGAAACAAGTAGCTGAAGCAGCCGGTATCCCGGTCCTGCAGCCCGAAAAACTGAAGAATCCCGAATTTCTGGAAGAACTGAAGTCCTACCAGGCAGACCTTGGTATAGTGGTTGCCTTCCGGATGTTACCCGAACTCGTGTGGCGGATGCCACCCATGGGAACATTTAACCTTCATGCTTCCCTCCTGCCATCCTTCCGTGGAGCGGCTCCTATAAACTGGGCTTTGATGCGGGGCGAAAAACAAACAGGCATCACCACCTTTTTTCTCCAGCATGAAATCGATACCGGCGATCTTCTCCTGCAGGAAAAAGTGGACATAGGAGAAAATGAAAATGTGGGGTCACTCTACCACCGACTCATGAATCAAGGTGCAGCACTCGTATGGAAAACGGTCTGCGGAATTGCGGACGGAACCCTCACTCCTTTTCCTCAGGACGAATCGAAAGTGAGTTTCGCTCCGAAAATATTTAAAGAAACAGGCCTGCTTGATTTTAACCGGTCGGCTCTGGAGCTCCACAATCAGATCAGGGGACTATCGCCGGTTCCGGGAGCCTGGTTTCTCAAGGATGGAAAAGTAATGAAGGTTTTGAGTTCCCTGCCGGATACGATACCGTCTGACAATATGGAGCCCGGAATTCTACGGGTTCTACGCCCGGGAGAGCTGGGCATTGCCACAAAAGATAATTGGCTCAACCTTTTGGAAATCCAGCCTGAGGGCAAACGAAAAATGACAGCAAAAGAATTTCTGGCCGGACACCCGATAGAAAAACTATGAATACAAGACTCAGTGTAAACATCAATAAAATCGCCACCCTCCGCAATGCCCGGGGAGGCAACAATCCCGACCTGTTGCAGGTGGCGCTGGATTGTGAAGAATTCGGGGCACAAGGCATTACGGTGCACCCGCGTCCGGACGGACGGCACATCCTCTATGATGATGTGCGTGCCTTAAAACCACTGGTGACCACAGAATTCAACATTGAAGGCTATCCCGATCAAAGTTTTCTGGATCTGGTGATGGAAGTTAGTCCCCATCAGATGACTCTGGTGCCGGATGCACCCGATGCCATTACCTCAAATGCCGGCTGGGATACAGTCACACACTTTTCGTTTCTGAAGGAAGTAGTGGAACTGGCCCACACCAAGGGGATACGGGTTTCGGTTTTTATCGAACCGGACAAAGCCAAAATCCGAAAAGCGGCCGACCTCGGAGCTGACCGGATTGAACTCTATACTGAACCTTATGCCGCCCATTATGCTAAAAATCCGCAGATCGCAGTCCGTCCTTTTGTAGAAGGTGCTGTCTGGGCGCACGATGCCCACCTCGGGGTGAATGCTGGCCATGACCTGAGTCTGGAAAACCTGGCCTGGTTTGCGCAGCATGTCCCCCATTTGCAGGAAGTCTCCATCGGCCACGCACTCATTTGCGATGCCCTGTATTTTGGTCTGGAAAACACGATTCAGATGTATCGCAGGCAGTTGGGTGGAAGTTAAGATCTGAAGTCCTCTGTCAGGCTTTATA
>DAIOVD010000142.1:7181-11033 GCA_036759185.1 Catalimonadaceae bacterium
TATCGCAGGCAGTTGGGTGGAAGTTAAGATCTGAAGTCCTCTGTCAGGCTTTATAGAATTCCTTTTTAGCGCAAATTTCTGGCGGCTATTTTGGGGTTTGTATGAATACCGCAAAAAAACAGGCGGGTAAGTCTGATTTGTCTTCAGGCAGGCATTGGGCTTATCTGGTAATAAACTACTACAGGAAACGTAATGATAAAGAATTTAGTGCCTGGGCAGCAGGATATCAGGACAATTAAACAGTTCCGTATTTTTGATTTCTGCGGATGCTTCTTCTTTCAAATCCGAAAGAAGAAGTGTGGAGACCCATTTCAACAAAAACCGGCTTATTGGGTATTGAAAACGTCAATTTGTGGATTCGAAAAACAGGCCTTTGATTTGACCATCGGAATGCAGCAGGCCCGGCTTCAGTGAATCGGCAAACTTTGGATATTCGCCTTTCGCAAACAAACCTTTCTTAAATGACATTCTGCCTCTGGTAAATGAATGTTCAATTGGATAACCATAATCGAAAAGGGATTCATGATTGATGTTTCGAATCGTCTGTTGAATCTTAACCCAGGCAGGCTTTAGCTGGAATGAAGAACCTATCATAAAATTAAACTTCAAAAGATGGTTAGAACGAACGCTTTCAAATCCTCTATCATTTCCATCCTTGCATTTGGACTCACAGGTTGTTCAGCCATTTTCACCGGGCTCTATGGCATCAAAAAAACGAGAGTTTTGGATGAAAAAACCATTGCCCGGAATGCAAGCCAATTCAACATTCCCTCTTCCGACAGTTACAAACTGGATACCGCCTATTATTCATTTCTGCTTTCTCACGATCGTGTCCGGTTCAAGCAGCAGATATACAACCACTATCAACCTTTGCAGGCACTTTATTTTGATCCGTCAGGAAAACTGCTTTCGTTTCAGGTCAATTGTTATGCGGGAGGATTCCCTAACCTGAACTGGGACCGAAATGGGATACTGACAACGTTTCCTCCTAAGAAGCAGGCTCCAATCGATAGTCTCACTCCTTTACAGACTCAACTTAGATTTTTAAAGCCTCTTTCACAGTCATCTGCTATTTCAACGGAAGGAGTCGATTACGTCGTGATTGTTTACTGGAACCGGTTTATGGGTCGGCAGAGTAAGCGGCTGATTCAATTTGTTCAGGAAAACCGTAAACTCGAACCGGGGGAAAAGGTTAAAATCCTGTATGTCAACAACGACAACCTGTTTGCTGCAAAGTGAGGCAAATGTTTACAGGGATCAGGAGACAGTAATCAGGATTCAGGTGGGAATTGCAGGCATTTAGAAGATGGTAATTAGTGATCAGGAGACAGGAATCAGGATTCAGGTTGAATACACACCTGCCTCAGACGAAGTTGCGGTTCGTTTGGGCCATTTCAAGGCCAATGGTTTTCATAGGGTGGTAACCATTTGAGGCGATTCCTTTCAGCTTTGAATGTGCAACTTTGAACGACTATTTCATCCCTCATTTCTCTTCTCTCATCACACATCCCTCATCAATCATCCCTAAACAGATCGACTTCCCAAAGGCTAAACTGATTTTTTCTTTTATTTGAGGCCTATGATGAACCGATGTTTACTTTTCAGCCTGCTCCTTGCCGGAACAGGTGCAGTGGCCCAGCAAGCCTTTTCACCTTCAGATGTGTACCGTCTCAAATCAGTGAGCGATCCACGGATTTCACCCGATGGAAACTGGGTGGCCTATGTGGTTTCGACGCCGGATTCGGCCAAAGACAAATCGGATTCCGATATCTGGATGATCAGCCGGGATGGGAAAGACAACATCAAAATGACGGCCAGCAAGGAAAGTGAATCCAAACCCCGCTGGTCGCCCGACGGAAAAGTCCTCACTTTCCTCTCCTCCCGCTATGAATCCAAGAAAGCCCAGATCTGGAAAATGGACCGCCGGGGTGGTGAAGCCGAAAAACTGACAAACCTTTCCTGGTCGGTCAGTGAATACGTCTGGAGTCCCGATTCCCGGAAAATCCTGCTGGTGATCGAAGACCAGGATTCCAAAGAGGAAGAAGAAAAGAAAGACAAAACACCGAAGCCAATCGTGATGGACCGCTACCATTTTAAACAGGACGGTGATGGGTATCTGGAACGAAAACGGAGCCATCTCTATGTGTTTGATGTGGATTCGAAAAAACTCGACACCCTCACCAGCGGTGATTTTGACGAAGCCCAGCCCGCCTGGTCGCCAGACAGCAAACGGATCATATTTTCGAGCAACCGCACTGCTGATGCCGACCGGAATGCCAA
This sequence comes from Catalimonadaceae bacterium, assembly GCA_036759185.1. Lineage (GTDB taxonomy): Bacteria > Bacteroidota > Bacteroidia > Cytophagales > Flexibacteraceae > CAMDMI01. The sequence goes on from DAIOVD010000142.1 coordinate 9,462, forward strand.
TTCCGACATCTGGGTGATGGAAGCCCGCAAAGGAGCCTCCATGCAGCAACTCACCACCTGGACCGGCACAGACCTATCTCCCGCCTGGAGTCCGGACGGAAAGTGGATTGCGTACCAGCGTTCCCAGTTCGACAAATTTGATACCTACGACCAAAATCAGCTGGCCCTCATCCCTGCCTCTGGTGGGACACCCCGGATCCTGAATCCGAAAATGGACCGGTCCACTTCGAAACCCGAATGGTCGGCCGACAGCAAGTCGTTGTATTTTTTACTGGAAGACGACCGCCGCAACCATGTGGCCTCCATCGATCTGGACCTCAAACTGACCAACGTGACAAGCGGGGACAGAGTCCATTTCGCTTTAAGTCCCGGTCCTGGTAACACCTGGGCTACCCTGAGCAGCGACCCTGCTACACCCAATGAAGTGTATTTCATAGAAAACGGCAATGCCCGCCGACTGACCTTTGTACACGACACCCTCATGAAAAAAAGGACGCTGGCGACTGTGGAGGCCTTTGACTCAAAAAGCAAGGACGGTACTGTCGTAGGCAATTTCCTTTTCTGGCCGGCTGGAAAACCTAAAAACGAGAAATTGCCTCTTATTCTTTGGATTCATGGAGGTCCGACCGCACAGGACGATTTTGCCTTTGACTTTATCCCACAGGTATTTGCTGCCAAAGGCTATGCCGTGCTGACGGTGAATTACCGCGGAAGTACGGGCAAAGGTCTGGCCTTCAGCCGCAGCATTTTTGCTGACTGGGGCAACAAAGAAGTGGTGGATCTGCTGGGAGCGGTTGACCATTTGATAAAAGCAGGCAGAGTGGATGAGAACCGGCTTGCCCTGGGAGGGTGGAGCTACGGCGGTATTCTGACAGACTACGTCACCGCCACCGATGCCCGTTTTAAAGCGGCAGCCAGCGGAGCCGGAAGCGCCCTGCAACTTTCGATGTATGGCAGCGATCAGTATGTTTTGCAATACGAAACCGAACTGGGAGTGCCCTGGAAAAACATGTCCAAATGGATGAAGGTCTCCTACCCTTTTCTGAATGTGGAAAAAATCAACACACCTACCCTCTACATGGTTGGTGAAAAGGACTTCAATGTACCGGCCGCCGGAAGCGAGCAGATGTACCAGGCTCTCAAAACAAGGGGTGTGCCGACTCAGTTTGTGGTCTACCCCAATCAGTTTCATGGCATTGTCGTGCCAGGCTACCAGAAAGACAAACTGGTACGGTATCTGGATTGGTTTGAGAAGTATGTGGGGAAGTGATGCGTGGTGAATGATGAGTTATGAATGATGAGTTATGAATGGAATGCAATTTTCATTGGCGCCATTGGGTGCCTTGTTATCGGTAGAAATAGAAAACAACAGGTTGCATAAGTGCCTTTAGGTACGACCTATTGATTGGGAGGCCTACCCATTTTTGTCTGTACCAGGATTTATAAGATTGAAGGATTGTAGGATGAATGCAGGCACGCCCTGGGATTTGTCGCGGTCTGACCGGCGGTACCACAGTTAGTTCAAAGCCCTGTATCGCTACGCAATGTTTTGCTAAAAACAACATGGAGTAG
>DAIOVD010000143.1:0-10900 GCA_036759185.1 Catalimonadaceae bacterium
GGATGGTTCCAGGCATACTGGAAATGATACTTTTTATCCATCACCACATCGAGGGGTTTGTAGCTGCGGGTGATCTTTCCTTTGTACAGATTGGCCACGTGCCATTTGTAACCGGAAGGAAGGATACCGTCCTTGGAAAGGGTGGCAACATGAATGCGGACACTGTCGTTGTATTCGTCTATGCTGCGCAGTTCCGGCAAGTAGTACCTATCGGGATCGTCTTCGGTGAACCGTCCGTCGAACCGGAAGCCGTTGAGGTTTTGGACCAGTTCGGGCTGGCTGTTTCCGGACGGCGAGATGGTATCGGAATCCGACTTTTTACAGGAGAAGAACAGGGCAGGCAGCAAAAACACCAAAAAGACAGTACGCAAGGAACCGGAGGAAAAACAGGTCATAGCAGAATCGTGAACAAAGGCAAAAGAATTGGTTTTCAGACGGAATTCAAATGAGGTCCGGCATTTTGGGTACGATGTGCCAAATGGGAGGATTTTGGTTGGAATTAGAAATGGGATTGAAAATGGAAAGCGTTGTGAACAGACTTTTGCCAACAATGACAGGTTTTACATCCTGCCAAAAAAGGAAAAGGCTTCGTCCAGTGCGAAGCCCTTCCTCTAAATCAAGCGAACCTGGTTAAAAAGTGAATCTTAAAAGTTTTTTAGTATCAGCTGGCAGGAGTCTGCGATAACCGTATAATCCTGGTGATAGGTATTGGCTCCGTTATAAAAATACAAGGTGTGTGTTCCGGCCGAAAGGCTTAAGGTAGCGGTTGTGTTGGCACCACATTCGGGCTTAAAAGGGGAGACCAGTGTGGTATTTAACGTAGTTGGTGTGCCATTTAAGTCATCGACCCGGATATCCATGTATCCGTTTTTCAATGTGTAGGCATAAACAGAAAGGGTTCCCTTCGGTTTGGCATCGTCGCTTTTGCTGCACGACAATGTGAGAGCCGATAAGAAAATCAGAAAGGCGATGGCCTGAAATGAGAAGACGATTTTTTTCATGTTCGGAATGGAATAGATTGAGACAAAACTGAGGTTAATCGGAAGACCCGTCAATCGCATACATTGATGGTATTGTGGTTTTTCAATCATTACTCAAGACTGTTTTCTCATGATTTTCATTCAGTGTTAAAACAAAACCACCCGCTCCGTTTTAACTTGAATATTCAGCTATTACGGAAGCGGGTGGTATTTTTATGTTGATTCCTTATTTCACTAATTCTCCATCAGACAGCGTACCGGGTTACCACGGCCTGCCGGGCCACCACCTCCGGCCGAGGCATCACTGTTCGTAATTCTCAAGGCTTGAATGCCAAGGGTTGCGCCAGAGCCAGCAAATGTGTTTGTACTTATATCCGTATTGATTTTGTATTCAACAAAAGTCCCATCTGTTCCCATCTGGCCTACACCTAATGCACTGAAGCCTGAACTGTTATCTCCAGGTGTATTCCACCAGTTGCTGTCGCTGGTTTTCAGTTTTTTACCGGCAACAGCCGCACCACCTAAGTAGTTAACCAATTCAGTAAAATCTGAGTACGCAGGTGTCTTCCATCCGGCTGGACAAAGCTTACGACTATCCACAACAGCATAGCCACTGTACAAGGCTCCATGTGTTTCATTATCGAAATTCCAATAGCACATTGCTCCTACCAGGGCATTTTTGCTGTTAACCCAGGATGCCGGGCTGGTAGCATATACCAACGGATCTCCGTTTTGGTATTTTTTGGTATTGAGGTTTTCTTTAAACCAAACCTGGTTCCCGATTATCACTGTGTTGTAAGTTTTGCCATCATAATTTACAGTAGTAGGAGGAGGGGTATAGCTCAAAATCTGGCCATAGCCGGTTTTATTCCCGGGAGAGTTCGTGGCATAGGCCCGGATGTAGATTTTCGTTCCGGAAGTAAGTCCGGTGAGCGAGATGTTAAAACTTGAGAATGGTGCTGTTCCCGTCACTTTGGTTCCGTTCGCCAGAGTTGGTGTTGCATCGGTTGACCATACAAGCCCCCATTCGATCACAGTTTGGCCGGCACCCCCCTGGTCGCTGACAGTTCCACCGGACGTGATACCGGAATAGGTCCTGGCTGAGAGTTGTTTTGTGCTTACCTGCGGTTTGCCTGTTTCTGCTGTAATGAAGGTGAGATCTGCACCCCAACCCGTACCGACTGAGTTTTTGGCATAAGCCCGCACATGGTAGGTAGTGGCTTCGGTTAGTCCGGTGATCGATGAAATGAAGGAACCGGTACCGGTTCCACCATCTACTTTAATTCCCCCGTTCGAAGGACCTGGGTTCTCCATATCACCATAGTAAATTCCTTTTTCGGTAACAGCGGCACCGCCATCATCCGGCACATCACCACCTGATTTTGCCGTTGCCGTAGTTATGGAGTTGGCAGCAGCTGTCGTAACTGTTGGAATATTTGCGGCTGCAGTAGTCGTAAACTCAACCACTGAACCATAGGTAATGCCCACGCTATTGGTGGCAAAGGCCCGGGCGTAGTATTTCGTGGTACCATTTAATCCGGTCAGTGTGACGGTAAATGATCCGATCGCTGTTCCCGATGCAACTGCCTGTTCATCATCTGTTGTTGGTGTTGCATTGCTGCTGGAGTACACAACCCCGATGGCGGTTAAAGCGGCACCGCCATCGGCACTTACTGATCCTGGTATGGTGGCTCCTGTGGGTGTAATGCTGGTAGCTGCAGATGTTGTAACACCCGATGGAGCTGTACTCACGGGTTTGGTTTCTTCTTTCTTGGAGCAGGACCATGCAATGGCCAGCGTCAAAACAAAAAGAAAGGGCAAAAAGGAATGGAAGACTGTATTTTTCATTTTTGAGATAAAATTTGTTTCGGCAAAGCAGCAACTATCCCTTTCGCCCGTCAATCGCATAAATTCATAATATTGAAGGGCTTCTGATCCGGCTTCCAGCCATGTTATCTAATGAATTTCAGGCAGGTTGGAAGGGATAAATCAAAACCGGCTGCTCCCGATCAGGCCTGACATTCAGCTCATTGAGTGAAGGTAGGTTTGCCAATCCCATTTTCGAATCATTCTTTACGATTGCGTACACGAACAGACCAAACTTCTTAAGATTGACATAAATTATGTATTGCCTTATGTGGAATCTTCATCAGGAAACCAGCCGGAGAACTGGCCTCTGCGGAGAATCAAAAGTTGCATTCTGAATGTATGCCTGAATGTGTTTCACCACCGGTAAGTGCCAGACATATATTCATAGATTTCTCAGGAGGATCACATAGCCCGAAGACGGCATAATCTGTATTTTATCAAAAAAAAAACACCTGCAAATCTGCAGGTGTTCAAAGTGTTCATCGTCAGGAAGGTATCCCTCAGAGAAGAGAATAATTCTGCCTCACTCGTTTTTTACATGCCCCGTTTCCTATTTCGATATAACAAACCGACTTACGTGATTCAACTCATTTCCACTATGTACCCGTAGGGCATATACTCCGTTTTTTAAGTCTGAAAGGGGAATTTGAACGGCCTGGTCACCTCCGGTTACAGCGTTGTGGCTGATGGATCTGACCAGTCTCCCCTGCATATCCAGGACCTGAATTTCCATGGTCTCCGGGAGCCTTGTACGGAACTGCACAAGCCCAAAATCTTTCGCTGGATTTGGCTGGAAAGAAACATTGTTGCCGGATGAAACTTCTTCTTCTATACCCGTAAGTGATCCACCATTGCAGGTGCTGGAGCAACGGTCCCAGCAATAAATAACCGTCTGGTTTGCATTTGGAACAAGGTAGACCCGGTTGAAGGCACCAAACCCATCATCACTGCCACAACTCACCAGCTCCTGGGAGGTTTCCTGATTGCCGGTTCCCCAATCACCGTTCACAAATTTAAACTGTTGGATTTTTCCTTTGGAACTGTCGGGATAACTAAGAGTCACCTGCCAGATATCGTCTGAAATCCGGGTCATGGCACCGGTTGAACTGGTCGGTGTCCAATCCGACATCGGGTCTGCTCCGTTTTTTGCACCGAGCGACAGGAAATTACCGGCTATCCGGAGTCCGGTTGAACCAACAATCGCACCCGATGACACATAATCAGCCACATTTACTTTGAATGTCACCGATACCCCAAGTGGAGGCAGGACGGTCACAATTCCAATTTGTTGTTTGTTAACTGTGTTGAAAAGGTTTTTGGCATCGTTGCAATTGAACTGGAGGTGTTGGTTTTTGTAAATGGCGTAGTTACCTGGTGTAGTCGGGGCTGTGAAAGAGGTAGAATAAATTCCGGATGCGGTGTTGGGGCAAGTGGGAGGAATGCCGTTGTAGATACAGTCGATCGCTGTGTTCTCCAAACCATACACCACTTGCTTGATGGCATTAGGAAAAGCCAAATCATTGGATACCTGATAATTAAGGCTCATATTGACTGTGGCTCCACCCTGTACCGAAACATTGTTTCCTCCACTATTCAGACTAACGTTGGTCACAATATCTTCGGCGCTGCAAACGATGATGGTGGCCATCTGGCTTCTTCCACCAGAAGCAAATTTTGATTTGGCGTCGTCACAGGTGAATTCCTGAACGTGCTTGAAGTTCACTTTGTAAATGCCCGGGCTTGAAGGTGCTGTTAAGTTGGTGCTGTAGTTTCCCGACGTACCGGTAGGACATACATTTGGAGTCCCATCATAAAGACAGGCAGATGGAACTCCACCCAGCCCGATCACTACCTGGGAAATACATCCCGGGCAGGTGCTTTGATTCGTAATGGTATAGTTAAAAGCAACTGAGACCGTTGTATTTGGCTGAACCGTCATCACATTCGTGTTCTGATTGTTCAATTTCAGATTTGAATAGGTAAAGGTGGCCGGGCATTGCGCCAGGTTTTCAAAGACCGGAAACAGGACGGCAGCTAAAAGCGCAGTTGCAGACCAGCCATTGAATAAAGAGAAGAGCTTTTTCATAAGATTGAATTGACTATTGATTGATAAGAATTTGAAAAGATTTGATTTCGTTTTTGCCCTGGTTTACATTCAGGAGGTAAGTACCAACCGGGCCGGTTGATACATCAATGGTGTTTGCAATCCGGAAGTTCTGGTGCCACTGTTTCCCCGGGATGAATTGAGGAAGCCTCTTGTTCGCTGTCTTGTATCAGAGCCCTGGTTGTGACAACAGGGGTAAAAGTTTTGCGCAGTTTTCATTGGATTGTTCTGTTTGTTGAACAATGCAAAGGAGGAATAAACCAATGCTATGCGTCAATCGCATAAATTGATAATATTGAAGGGTTTCACAGTTTGCTCAACACCCAATTAACTAATGAGTTTTGGGCTGGCGTTAAACATAACCACCCGCCCCTGATCTAACTGGACGTTCAACTCAATCGCGAGCGGGTGGCGTTCGTATGGCCGTCGAATATCTACTCTTCTTGTTTGCCCGCTGTTTTATCCGACCGATTTTGAAGGTCAAATTTGATCGTCATTTAACCTTTGGATGCCTTTGTATGGTTGATCATTTCTCGGCATTTTCTGATTTTTTGCTTTTATCATATAAGCAATTATTTACATCCGCTTTGCCTTTGCAACGGTATACCAGGCCACTGTTTCCTTCGACCCTTTCCATGTTTGATTTTTCCTGGGACATGCTTGCATCGACCAAAGCCATGCTGCTTTTGACATTCACTATGTTCTAATCGACCCATGTGATGCTTTCTTTTACCAGAAGAATGTTTTGTTCGACTCCTTGTATGTTTCATTTGATCATGGCCATGTTTTGTATTTCCGGCCCTATGTTTGATCATTTCACCCTAATTTTTTACTGGACAAAAACAAGAGTGGCTTGTTGATTAGGTTTTTATTGTAAACATTTGAAAATAAGACCGAAATCCAATCTATCAGTCCTGTATTGATCGCCTTTCCATCTGGTATTTTTCCTTGACGCCTTATTTTTTGGAGCCTGCTGGTGTAACATTCCATTCTGCCTTCCGTGAAAGGATCTGGCCGGAGACCATCTTCGGCCGCCTGGAATCCTGTATCCAATTATGAAGAAAAATACCCGAATAGTCTTCAACATGTTGCTTGTGTTGGAAGACTTCCTCAAATCAAACGCCTCCCTCATTCCGGCCATTGAGGGTATGGAAGCCGAAACCCAATGGTTCTTTCATTCCTTGGACACCATCCGCCAATACAACACCGAACTCAGTCACCTCCCGGCCCATCCTGCCCATTCTAAAATGGAATACGAAAAGGCCCTCGATTCTCTTCTGCTTTTCAACAGCCGAAAAATTTCAGCCTATGCGGCCATTCAACAGGATACAACTCTTTTACAGACAGTATCCATCACACCTACCGCCCTCAACCTTATGGAAAACAACCGGAAGGCCGGTTTTGGAAGACTTCTTCATGAAACGATTCAAGGGCATTTGCCTGATCTTCAAAAATATGGATTGTCTGCCAGCACGCAAACAGCACTCGAAAAGGCAACCTACGATTTTGCCGGATCCATTCCCACCGTCCGTGGAACCATCGTCCGTAATGCCAGCTACCGGTCACAGCAAAGGGTATTGGTGCAACAAACCAACCGCAGAATCAAAGACATAATGGATAGACTGGTCCTGGCTATGGAAACGGAACACCCCGAATTTGTGTCTCACTATAAACAATGCCGCCGGCAGATTGATCTCACCCGCAGCAAACTCGCTCTAAACGGAAACGTATTTCAAACTGACGGCACTCCCATCCAGGGTGCCCGGATCACCATCGGCACCCGAACCCTGAAGTCAACATCAAAAGGCAATTTTCGTTTGCTTCACCTGTCTCCGGGCGTCTACCAACTCCGGATCCAAAAACCGGGTTTTCTTCCCACTGAACAGCAAATGATCATCAACCACCCTGGCCAGACAACAAGAGCAGATGTGGTGATGCTGGCTCCCTGATTCCCGGAGCAGTGTCCCAAAGATCCTTTGGGCTTTGTTGCGGTCGATACAAAACCCTACATAGAAGCCGGAACCCCTTTGTTTTTGTCTGAATTTTTCCAGTTTTGCGGTCCAACCCTGATAATTTGACCGACGTACTATTGAATTTCAATCCAAATGTTCGAAAAGCATGCGGCCGGTTCATCCTGCTTGTGTGCCTGATGTTTTTTTCTTTCCACCCCCTTTGCCTGGCGCAGACCGACACACTTTCTATGCAATTCCGGCGCCTGAATGCCAAAGATGGATTGTCGCAGGGATTGGTGATGGGTATTGTCCAGGATCCGGAAGGGTTTATGTGGTTTGCCACCGGGGATGGCCTGAACCGTTGGGATGGGTACCAGATGAAAGTCTATCGCCACAATCCGGCTGACCCTTTTTCCCTTCCCGAAAACGCACTTACCGGCCTGGCCCTGGACGGCAACGGAAATTTCTGGATTGGCACCGCCACGCATGGGCTTTGGCGGATGGACCGCAAAACCGAGCGGTTTTCGTGTTTCCGAACCCTTGAAATAGCGGGTGGCACCATTAATAATATGCTGTTGATGGACGGTTGGTTGATTGTGTATGGTAGAGGAAAGGCCGAATTGTTGGATGTAGGGAATGTGAAGCCGGAAACGAAATCCTGTCCGCACTTTTCCACAGATTCAACCAGAATATCAGAGCAATTCCAACTTCTCCCGGGTGGAATTTTACTTAGCCGGAACATCCAATCCGGGGTGATTTCACGCTGGGTTCGCAAGGGAAAATTCCTGACAAAAAGAGGCGAGGTTATCTCCAGGCCATCCACTTTCCCTCAGAATAACATGAACTGGTGTTACGACCCTTCCAGCAAGGCGCTCTGGGTGGTTTTGGATGATAAACTGCTTTGTTTAGAAACCAACGGGGCCATACGTTTTCAAAGGGACTTGCCAAAAGGGCTTTTTCAAAACATGGTTTCCCTCCGTCTCTGGACCGAAGGGCGGCTTGTGATGCAGGTCTTTCCCCAGGGCTCCCACTGGATAATAGATACCAAAAACGGAAACATTTCCAAAGTTCTTTCCGGGCTTCCTTCCAGGGCCCCCATTGCAACGACCTACCTTGACCATGCAGGTAATCTTTGGATTGGAACCGGTGGGGAAGGCCTGGCCATGCTGGTAAATGGAAGTCAGAAGTTCCACACCTGGACCCGTGACAGGTACGTTTACCAGCTGGTAACCAGCCCGAAACAGGAAATTGTGTTTAATGATCAGACGCACACCATCTGGCTTGAGCACAAAACGGCCATTAGGAAGGCATTGAAATTTAAGCCTGGGTTAAGATTAGAAAGTTTAACTCCCATTGTTTATTCCCCGTCCGGAACTGGCTGGATTCCGTTTACTGTGAATGAGCGCAGCACCTTACTTGTACCCAACCAACCGGGGCAAAAACCCATCCTTTTGCCTGCAATGAAAGAAAAGGATTGGAGCGGTGAGCCACTTTTGTTTATTGATTCCAAAAACTACCTATGGCGAATTGAAAGTGGCCAAAGCAACCGACGGTTTTTGCGAAGGACAAATCTGAATCACCTGGAAGACGATACCACCTGGCTTTTTCCAGCCTCTTCTTTGCTCCATTCCATGCCCTTTGTTTCAGGCTACAAGATCATTGGCGATTACCTTTGGCTGGGAACCACCCAGGGCCTTTTCTGTTTCGATCTAAAAACAGAAAAATGGAGAAAGCATCACCATCACCAGAAAGCCAATCCAGCCTCACTTTCGGATAATGTGGTATTGTCCCTTTGTCCGGATCCGGCAAATCCAGAAACCTATGTATGGCTGGGTACAGCGGGAGGCGGTTTGAATAAGGTGGAACTGGAGACCGGGAAAACCCATACCTATTCTTTGAAGGATGGCCTTCCCAATGATATGGTCTATGGCATTCTGAGCGATGAATTTCACAACCTTTGGCTGAGCACCAACAAAGGCCTGTGCTGTTTTACGCCTCCCAAATCAGATAACCAACGTCCCCTTTGCCGAAACTTTACGACTGAAGATGGCATTGCCAACGACGAGTTTAACCGCTATAGCTACACCAAAATGGCGGACGGAACCCTTGTCTTCGGCGGCACCCATGGCCTCACCTGGTTTTCGCCAAAAGAAGTATTAAAGACAGGCAAGCCACCGCAAATGGCCATCACCGGTTTTTCCATTTTCAATTCACCGGTAGATTTCCGTACCGACAGCCAGGTGGTAGACAAACCCTTTCCTTTTGCCCGGCAGATCAACCTGAATCATGAACAGGACATGTTCCGTATTGAGTTTGCCTCTTTGGATTTCGGACCGTCCTCAAAAAAGCAGTATTCCTATTTTCTGGAGGGGTACGATAAAAAGTGGATACCCGGAGGTGCCACCAATTCGGCCACCTACACCAACCTGAGTCCGGGAGAGTACACCTTCCGGGTGAAGGGCACCAATGCAGACGGAATCTGGAGCAAAGAAGAGGCGAAAATCGTCATCTGCATATCACCCCCCTGGTGGGCGACCTGGTGGTTTCGTTCCCTGATGGGGATTTCGGTCTGCGGCCTGGTGTATGGTGTGTACCGTTACCAGCTCAGCCAGGCCATTAAAGTGGTGAAGCTGCGGAACCGGATTGCCCTTGATCTGCACGATGAAATCGGATCGACGCTCAACAGCATTGCCTTCTTCGGGGAAGTGGCCAACCAGCTGATGGAAGACAACGACAAGGCCCGTCCGGTGCTAAGCCGGATGAGTACCCACGCCAAAGAAGTGGTGGAATCGATGAGCGACATTGTCTGGAGTCTGAATTCAAAGAACGATTCATTTGTGCATCTGGTGGATCGGCTCCAGTCTTTTGCCACCCATTTGCTGGAACCGAAAGGGTGCCAGATCGATTTTCACCGGCCGTCAAACATCCAGGATATCAAACCGGATACAGAGCAAAGGCGGAATCTGTACCTGATCCTGAAAGAAGCCATTAACAATTCGGCCAAGTATGCAGAAGCCAGCCGGTTCTGGGTTCATTTTGATGTCCGGGGCAATGAACTTTCCATTGAAGTGGGCGACAACGGTAAAGGCTTCGACATGGCGAAAGAATCAACCGGCAACGGACTGGAAAGCATGCAGGCCCGGGCAAAGAACATGGGTGCAAAATGGAAGCTGGAATCCCGTCCCATGGAAGGAACCCGGTTGAACCTCACAGTTAAAATCTAATGAATTTATGCTATTGACACCCATGCCGTGGCGAGCGATTTTTGTAGAATGAAAACCAGGGTACTAATTTTCGAAGACAATCTGCCATACCGTGAAAGTCTGGTGATGCTGATCAACATGAGCCAGCACCTGGAATGTGTGGGCGCTTTTGCCGATTGCAGGGACATTGTGTCAAAAGCCCAGGATTTGCGCCCTGATCTGGTTTTGATGGACGTAGACATGCCCAAAGTAAATGGACTGGAAGGGCTGATCCTTCTCCGGAAACACTTTCCATCCCTCAAGATCCTGATGCAAACCGTGTTTGACGACGACGAGCGGGTATTTGCCTGCATCTGCGCCGGGGCGGATGGATACATTCTGAAAAAAGCCTCTCCACTTGATCTGATGAAGGGAATTGATGAACTTCTGGCAGGTGGGGCTCCAATGACATCCTCAGTTGCCAGGCAGGTTTTGCGTCTGGTCAGTACCCAGAATCAGGTGAAGGCACCCGATACCTTTAACCTCACCGAACGGGAGCTCGAAGTTCTGGGCTACCTGGTGCAGGGACTAAGCTATAAAATGATTGCCGATAAGTGTTTCGTATCCACCAACACCATCAATGCCCACATCCGGAAGATCTACGAAAAACTCCAGGTGCATTCCGGCCCGCAGGCGGTGGCCAAAGCAATTGAGAAGAAACTCGTGTAGCCACCCCAACCCTTATTGAAGGGATTTGAATCATTTTCTTATTTCAATCGTAAAGCCAGGGGACTGTCCAAAAAGGTGAGATGC
>DAIOVD010000144.1:0-5031 GCA_036759185.1 Catalimonadaceae bacterium
TCGAACCTGATGCGGAATCTGCGGCAGGATATTTTCCGGAAGTACACCGAGCTGAATTTCTCTTATCTCAACAACCAGAAAAAAGGAAACCTCATTACCATCATCAGTAACGATGTGCAGGACATTGAGTTTTCGGTTCTCATTTCACTGGAAGCCGTTTTCCGGGAGCCGCTGCTGATCATTGGCTATTTCTCCTTTCTCTTTACCATTTCACCTCAGCTGACGGTTTTCACCATTCTCTATCTGCCAGTGGCCGGTTTGATGATCAACCTGGTGAGTCGCCGTCTGAAAAGTGGCGATGGTCTGGCACTGATGAGCAACCTTATTTCAACTACCGAAGAAACCCTGGCTGGTTTGAGGGTAATCAAGATTTTCAATGCTGAAAAATTTGTGCGGGACCGGTTTGATGACAACAACAATGCCTTCCGGAACTACATTAAAAACTGGCTCAACAAACGGGAAATGGCTTCACCGTCCTCTGAAATTCTGGGTGTGCTTTCGGCGATCGGGATCATTTTATACGGCGGCCATCTGGTGATCAATAAAAGCTCGCAGCTCGATGCCTCGCAGTTCATCACCTACATTGTGATTTTCTCTCAGATTCTGAGTCCGGCCAAAGCCATGGCCAATGCCTATGCCACTCTTCAACGCGGACTGGTGGCGGGCGACCGGATTTTCTCCATCATGGATCTGGAAAACGACATCAAAGAAATTGCCCAGCCCAAAGAACTGCCTTCTTTTTCAAGGGGCCTTTCGTTTGAGAATGTGTCGTTCTCATACGGACAGAACACCGTGCTGAACAGCATTTCCTTTACCGCCGAGAAAGGAAAAATGCTGGCATTGGTAGGTCCTTCTGGTGGTGGAAAATCCACCATTGTGGACCTGATGGTTCGTTTTTACGATCCGGAAAGTGGGGTGATCAGGGTGGATGGAGAAGACATCCGCAACCTTCGGATTTTTGATCTGCGGAATCTGTTCGGGATGGTGAACCAGGATACGATTCTCTTCAACGACACGATCTTCAACAACATCGCCTTCGGGAATAAAACCGCCACCCAGGAACAGGTGGAACGGGCCGCCAAAGTGGCCAATGCCCATAACTTCATCATGGAAAGCGAGAATGGGTACGAGACCCGCATTGGCGACCGGGGTTCGAAACTATCGGGTGGTCAGCGGCAACGCATTTCCATTGCCCGTGCCATTCTGAAAGATCCGGCCATTCTCATTCTGGACGAAGCCACCTCGGCACTCGACACCGAATCGGAGAAACTGGTGCAGGACGCCATTTCCAATCTGATGATCGGCCGCACCTCGGTTGTAATCGCACACCGCCTCAGCACCATCCAGAACGCCGACCAGATTCTGGTGCTGGAAAAAGGCCGCATCGTCGAAACCGGCACCCACCAAAGCCTTTACAACCAGGGCGGTCTTTATAAAAAGCTGGTGGATTTGCAGAGTTTGTAACAGAGTCTCAAAACTCAAAATTTCGTTTCAATGATTTTTACGTATCAGGTTTTGAGGATGTATCTGAGCCTGGATCTGTGCAGCATTCCAATTAGGTTCAACAGAATTTCCAGAAAGGATTTTTTTTGAAATTCAAATTCAGGAGGAAAGTTCATAAACCCGTTTTCCTCAGATTCAAGACAGTTCTGATTGGGTAAAATTCAGTCAACTCCACATATTCTGATTTCACCACAACCCTTTTTGCAATTTGTTGAAACAATTAAAACCCTGGATAACGGATTCCACCTGTTTTTGTATGTTTGCATCACAGCATTCTGACATGCGGACCATTGTTTCCATATTCCTGATCGGCACCTTTTTTCTGGGCACTCTGGGCCTGAAAATCAACCAGCATTATTGCTGCGGGAATCTGGTTGCCTGGGAAATCCTGATGGGGCAGCAACCCAAAGATTGTTCCGGCAAAATTCCTGTTAAACCCAAAAAGTGCTGTGAAAACAAAATCCAGATTCTGGATGTGGACGACTCCAAACCGTCGCATATGGAATGCACCACCTCCACAAACTGGTTTTCTGCGGACGGAATTCCTTTTTCACACTTCATTTCCATAACGGCACCGTCCTTTTCCTGGATTCTAAATCCGCTCCAAACCCTCAAAGCACCGCCGGATGTTGGCTTTTCGGTAGCTGCTTTTCTGAGGTTTGGCAACCTGCGGATTTAAAATTAAGAGTTAAGAGTGGAGGGTTAAAAGTGAAGAGTGATGGTTTGAACTAAAACTATTGCCCCAACCAATAACCCATAACTACTAACCCACAACCCCATCAGGAGCTACCCTCACCTACTCCTGCATTCCATTTATAATTCATCATTCATAACTTATCATTCCAATGAAAGTCATTCAAACCATATTCTTATTCTCCTTTTTTCTGTTGCTTTTTACGAATTGCAACAGCCAGTCTCAAACCAAAACCGGTGACAAAAAAATCACCTTTAAAGTCTGGGGCAATTGTGAAATGTGCAAGTCCACCATCGAAACAGCACTCGATGTGAAAGGCATCAAATCTGCTGACTGGAACATCGAATCCAAAATGATCCAGGTGGTTTTCAATCCGGAAAAAATGACGGAGGAAAAAATCCACCAGCTCATTGCAGCAACCGGCTACGACACCGAGAAAACCAAAGGTGACGACAAAGCTTATAAGGAACTTCCGGATTGTTGCCAGTACACCCGCAAGCCCTGATGTTTTGCAAATTTAAAACAGGCAAGGAAACCATCCTGGGCCTGTTTTTTTCGTGCTTACTAACGGTATCGTTTTCCTTTGGACAGTCTTTAAAAACGGTCCGGGGTGTCGTGCTGGAAGAATCATCGAAAGGGCAGTTTTCTCCGCTTCTGGGTGCCAGCGTATTTTGGTCCGGAACCACGGACGGAGTTTCTACCGATTCCACAGGCTCGTTTTCCATCCCTTTTCCAACAGATTCGGTCAACGGACGCCGTCTGGTGGTGCGCTATCTGGGCTATGAAAGCGACACCCTTGAGGTTTCATCAAACGACAAACTGAAAATCATCCTCGCCTCACAGGAAGGCAAAAAGCTGCAGGAAGTTACCGTGGAAGGTCGGATTCCGCCCAGCTACATGAGCATGGAAACCATCGGCACCACCGTGATGACGGGCAAGGAACTGATGAAGGCAGCCTGCTGCAACCTGAGCGAAAGCTTCGAAACCAATCCGGCCGTGGAAGTGAATTATGGCGATGCAGTGACCGGCGCCAAACAGATTCAGATGCTGGGGCTTTCGGGCAACTACACGCAAATGACGCAGGAAAACATGCCGGGCGTGCGTGGACTGATGTCGAATTTCGGGATGGGATTTACGCCCGGTCCCTGGGTAGAGTCGATTCAGGTAACCAAAGGCGTGGGCTCGGTCGCCAATGGCTACGAGTCGATGGCCGGGCAGATCAACGTAGAACTGAAAAAACCGGACTGGAATCCGAGAACAAGGGAAAAGCTGTTTGTCAATGTGTACAGCAATTCGATGGGCCGGCTCGAAGCCAACATCAACACCACACAGAAGCTGAGCAGCAAATGGTTTGTGACGCACCTTGTTCATGGCAACCTGCTTCAAAACAAAGTGGATCACAACGACGACAATTTCCTTGATCTCCCGACCGGACAGCAAATCAATGCATTGCAACGATGGCGATTCGACGACGGAAAGGGCGTGACGGCCCAGTTCGGAGTTCAGTTTTTGCAGGATCAGCGAACCGGAGGACAGTATTTTCATCATGGAAATCCCTATTCCTACAACCCATATGTGATTACAATTGACAACCAGCAATGGCAGGGCTTTGGTAAAATCGGCTACATTTTTCCCCGGAAAAAATACCAGAGCATTGGTTTGATGACCTCGTTTACTGGCAACCAGACCCGTCAGGAATTTGGTGCCACCCGATACGACGGCACGCAGAATACTGTATATGCCAACCTTATTTATCAATCCATCATCGGCAGTACGAATCTGAAATTCAGGGTGGGTGTAAGCCTCCGATGGGACAAGTATACAGAAACGCTGGAAAGGAAAAGTCCTCAAAGCGACCAGTTTGGTTTTGCCAGAGTCGAAAAGGTTCCGGGTAGCTTTGGAGAACTCACATGGTCTCCAACTATGCGATTTACCGCTGTGGCTGGATTGAGGGCCGATCATCATTCCATATTCGGAAACTGGTTCACGCCAAGGCTTCACCTCAAATACGATTTGTCGGAGAAATCCATTCTTCGCTTTTCGGCCGGACAAGGAAGACGTGTGGCCAATATTCTGGCTGAAAATTCTTCCCTCATGGCAAGCAACAGGGATTTCTATTTTCCAACAGGAAGTCCCCGCCAGGGATCCTATGCCAATATTTTTTATCATCTGAATGGAATCCCTGTTGAGGAACAGGGCCTGCGACCAGAGATTTCCTGGAACTACGGAATGAGCTGGAACCACAGTTTCCGGCTGAACAACCGGAGCGGAACTGTGACGCTGGATGCCTACCGCACAGACTTTGTCAATCAGGTCATTGTGGATCTGGACAAATCCGCCTCGGAGGTTTCGTTCTACAACCTGGATGGAAAATCCTTTTCGAATGCACTGCAGGTGCAGGTGGAATATGAGATCATCAAACGCATCGATATCCGGATGGCGTACAAATGGCTGGATGTGAAACAGACCATCAACGGACGGCTTCAGGAAAGACCTTTCGTTGCAAAAGACCGGTTTTTCATCAATCTGGCCTACAAAACCCGGAGCAAATGGATGTTTGATGCAACCCTCAACTGGAACGGACAGAAACGAATTCCTTCCACCCAAACCGACCCGGAAACGATCCGGTTTGCAGACTGGTCTCCGTCGTATTTTCTTTTGAACGGCCAGGTAAGCAAATCGTTGGGTAAGACACTGGACCTGTATGTGGGCGGTGAAAACCTGCTCGGATTCCGTCAGGAAAGGCTCATCAAAAATCCGGAGAATCCGTATGCATCGGGCTTTGATGCATCGCTGGTCTGGGGTCCGGTTTTCGGTCGGATGGTGTATGGCGG
>DAIOVD010000144.1:5131-6391 GCA_036759185.1 Catalimonadaceae bacterium
TTTTCGGGCATGAAACAATTACTTGTTTTCACTCTGTGTGCACTGGTCTCTGGATTGATGTCCTGTTCGTCCAAACCGGATTCCAAAAGTGAAAAACCAAAGGCCGACACCCTGACATTTACCATGGCGGAGAAAACCAGGACGTATCAGAATTGCAGTCCCTATTCCACCGATTGCACTTCCATCCGGTTTTCGTATCCGAAGTTTTCACAACTGACGGGACCGCTGGGCGACTCCGTCCGTGTATTGATCGCCCGAACGTTTGCCATCGACTCAGGCTCTGAAGCCGAAATGGATTCGTCTCAGCTTGCTTTCATTAAGGAATATTCCGATCTGATGACCTCTGAAGAAGAAGGCCCGACCGTTCCATGGTTTCTGCAAACCGGACTGTCGGTGGAAGGACAGACCACCCGGTGGATATGTTTGGATGAAGTTTCGAGTGGATACACAGGAGGTGCCCACGATTTCGGGTTTTCTCAATACCACATTCTGGAAAAAGCGACTGGTCGCCAACTGCATCTGGCCGATTTTTTCGACAGCACCGGACTGAAAAAATTAACACGGCTCGGTGAAATTGAATTTTGCATCGAACGGGGAATCAAAGACAATGTGACGTTTGAAGAAGCTGGTTTCAACTTTAAAAACGAACGTTTTTTCCTTCCTGAAAACTTCAGTTTCAAGGAAAACGGAATGGAGTTTATCTTTAACAGTTATGAAGTCGGTCCTTATGTACTTGGGCCAACGGTATTTGTGATTCCGGCCAACAAGATTGTAGGGTTGATGCGGAAACCCGAAACAAAAAAATGACGGTACCGTCCTTGATGGAGTTACTTACTGCTTTTCGATGATGCCCGTTTTGGTTTTGCTTTCTCCTTTGAAGTTGGTGTAGCTCAAGGACCAGAAATAGACTCCCGGCAGCGATTTCTTTCCATCCCATCCTTCTGTTTGGAAATCGTTGGATTCGTGGATTTTTTGTCCCCAGCGGTTGAATATCTCCAGATGCTGATTTCGGACTCCTTTCATCTTTCCGGATACAAACCGCTCATTCAGAGCATTTCCATCCGGTGTAAACAGGTTAGGGATATCGAGGATTTCGCAGTCTTCGATTTCGGTCTGAAGGGACTTGACACATCCATTCAGTGTGATGTCAACTGAATATTCTCCGGGATTGGTCGCTAAAAAAGCGGGAGATGTACTTCCATCCTGCCAGCGGTAAGAAGCTTCCGGCATTTCTGCATTGAGCAGAAAACTGTCGGCCTG
>DAIOVD010000144.1:6491-10725 GCA_036759185.1 Catalimonadaceae bacterium
GATTCAACCACCAGATCTTCAACCAAAACGGTCTTGTTGTCGGTTTGCATGGGGTGTAAAACAGCAGAAGTTGAAACCGTTTGAATGGTACTTGCATCCGGAAACGTACTGACGGAGGCAATTGTGTCACAGGAAAAGCTCAAATCCGGATTGGACCTTGAAACAAACAGTTGCGGGATAAATGCAACATCCCCAAAACTGATAACTCCCGATACAAGTAACCGATCGTCAGCGCTAAAACTTAAATCCAGTCCGTTGATGAGCACCATCCAGTTGGTAAGAATGGAATGGCTGGAAACGACATTCAGACTGTCATCAAAAAGAACACTGGTCGGACGACCTTCCACATTGAAAAGTCCTGCCAACTTCCCACCAGCACTTTTTCGTAAAAATGGAAATTTCGAAAATCCCCAAAGGGCATCGTGAAACGACCGGCAGCTCGAAGGAACAGGTGTTCCATCTTTGTTCAGTTTAATGAGGGCTGTCCGGAACAAACTGTTGGTTAAGCAAACGACAATATATCCATCTTCTACCTCGAGTGGCGTGATGTAGTCCGTGCTTCCGGATTTCACTGATTTTGTCCAAACTACCTGACCCAGACTGTCGGTTTTGATGAGACTGGCACCCGATCGCAACAGAAAGCCATAATCCTGAGTCGCAATAGCCCCTCCCCAGAATCCGCCACGGTTGTAAAAACGTGACCAGAGTTGTGTTCCCGTTTCGGAGAGTTTGGTGAGCATAAGTGCCACTTCTCCCCCACCAATTTTAGAAGCATTGGCAAAAATGAAGAAGTTTCCTTTCGGATCCTGTCCGATGGAATAGGATGTCAATGAATAATTCGGGTCGGAAACCGATTTACTCCAGAGAACATTTCCTCTGTTGTCAACCACCGTTATCTGGGTATAAAGACGGTCAGGTTCAGGTGCCAGATTGAGAAAGGCAAATCCTCCGGCTCTTGTTGTGATGAAAAAATCGAGTCCCGAATAATTGGTAGGTGGCAAACTGTACTTTTTTGCCCATTCGACTTTACCACAGGCATTAAACCGGAACAATTTAAAGCTATCGGGCTCGTACACCGCCCACCCCTGATCAGGAGTTGGCAGGATCTTTAGTTCTCTTCCAAAGTACATATCGCTGTAAGTTTGGATTGTACCATCCTGCGCACTGGCTGGTAAACAAAAGAGAAAGATTCCTAAAAACAGGAAAGTGAATTTCAAGAGTAGAGATCTTAAGTTGGTTGGAATCCTTTTTGAAAAGGACAGTTGAAAAGTAGGCTTTTGCTTTAGAATGAACAAAGATTTAAGGAGAATTGGTTTAAAAACCCGCATTTTGGCAAGGGAAAAGGACATTCCCCCGGAAAACGAAAAAGATTTCACCTGGCTTTGAACGCTTCCAAAGTTGAGGTGTATAAGAATGGAAAACAGACAAACCAATGAAACGATACCTTCTGATAACACTTTTACTTTCTGTCCTGGCGGCTCCGTCATTTGGACAGAAGCCCGAACCGGTTCACGGTTTTGCCCGCATCGAAATGCCCATTACTTTTTACAAGGAACAAGCTGTGGCCTGGAAAAAAGAGTTGGACAAGAATCCAAAAAACGCCAAAGCCTGGCATTATTATTATCGGGCCAGCCGGAACGTTGCTCGTCGGGATACCAATGACAAACGGTCCATCGAAGAAAAAGCCAACTTCCTCAATTCCATTGTCGACAAAATGGCTGAGGAAATTCCCAACAGCTACGAGTACAATTTTATCAAATGGATGCAGGGTGGTAACAATTTCAAGCTTCTCCCCTACCTAAAAAAGGCCGAAGAGCTGGGACCCGATCGTCACGAACACATCGAAGATTTGTTGGTCTGGGCAGAATCGGAACGGGATGTGGCACGCCGTGACCAATATGCCAAACGGTGGCTGGCAAGCGGTCAGTTTTCAAGCGGGATGATGTCCTACAACTACAATGTGCTGATGAGTACACCACAAAACGGAATTCTGGTGACCGCTGGTGACAACGACACCTTCCCGGCCTGGCTTCTGCAAAGTCAGGGTATCCGCCGGGATGTGACGGTGATCAATACCAGTCTGATTATGATTGAATCGTACCGCCAGGCACTGTCCCGCGAACTGGCCCTGCCTCCGATGAGCCTCAATATGGAATCACAGGAAAGCATTGACGCCTTCAGCAAAAACCTGATTTCCCAGCTGGCGGCGAATAAAAAAGGATATCCTGTATATGTCGCACTGACCACAGCCGGACACGAAACCATCACCCAATCTGTTGAAAACAAACTTTTTCTGACGGGACTGGGCTATCTTCTGAGCAACGAACCGGTGGACAACATGGCCATGATGAAACAGAATTTCGAAAAACGTTTTGCCCTCGATTATGTAGACCATGCCTTTTATCCGGAGATTTCGGAGTCGGGAGTGAAGACCATCAACCGCAACTACGAAATCCCGATGCTGAAACTCTATGAACATTATACCTTGGCCGGCGATGAAAGCAAAAAATCCTGGATCCGGGAAAAACTGCTGACCATCAGCAAGGGAACGCCCGATGAAGCCACCATTCGCCAACACCTGAATCCGTAAAAATTCCAACACCGGATGCTTCGGAAGAAACCACATTTCACCACCGACGAAGAACGAATGGATGCCATCCGTCGGGGTGACCGCCTGGCCTTTGAGCAACTCTACGACCTCTATTTCGATAAGCTGGTCTGGTTTGCCCGCGGTTTTCTGACGGATGTGCAGCAGGCAGAAGATGTGGTTCAGGAAGTGTTTATGCGGATCATCGAAGAACCCGAACGGTTTGAAAATGGACGGCGATTTTCCACATGGATCTACACAATAACTGGAAATGCCTGCCGGAACCAGCTCCGCAATTCCCGCAACCGCAGCCGGATCATCGAAGAAAATCCGGGGATATTCGAAACGAAACATGTGGAAATGCCAGTGCCGGATTCCGATACTGAGTTCCGCAACCAGCAAATCCGGGAGGCCTTTGAAAGCCTTTCCGAGAAAGAAAAAAACCTGTTCATCCTCCGCTTCGAAGAGGAATACAGCATCCCTGAAATCGCCGGACTGGTGCAGATTCCGGAAGGTTCGGTGAAGTCAGGTCTCTTCTATCTTTTGAAAAAACTAAGTACCCGTTTAAAAAAATACGTCCATGAGTTTTAGTCCCGAACAGATTCCAAACCATATTTTCGACTGGCTCGAAACCGTTGATTTTGAAAACCTTCCGGCAGAGAAGCAGGAAGAAGTAAAAGCATGGCTGAGTGCGGACGAGTACCAGGAAATGCGGCAGACACTGGTTGCGATCAAGGCTTCGAAAGTGAACTCCACAAATCTGTCAGGTAACAGAAAAGCAAGATTGATGGAACATTTTGATACTGTTTACCCGAAACAGAAAACGGAGGTAACCAAAATTCATTACTGGCAGATGGCCGCCGGATTTCTTCTGCTCTTGTGTGGCGGATTGCTGTTTCAGAAATGGCAGGTGTCTCCGGAAAAATCTCCAGTAATGGCCGCCATCCGCGATACAGTGTTTCTGGTGAAAAACTCAGCTCCGGAAATGGTCCGGGTTCATGACACCGTCTATCTTTCGGTACCGTCCGGAGAAAAAACGGCTACGGTTCAAACCGTGGCTGGCAGAAAAAAACAGGATTCTTTCAACCGGAATTCAACTCCATCTTCTGCTTATGCGGCCGTTTCGGATACCCGGCTGGTGCTTCCGGTGGAAACCATGGAATCTTCGCGAAACGATCCGAAAGGAAACAGCATGAAAGACGATTCGCTGTTGCGGAAATACTCGTTTGTGTCGATGTGAGACAGAAAGTCCAACTCTGAAAAGCGATTTTCATCCACTGAAAAAACCGGTGAATTGCATGGAATTTCCCTTTGCAATCCACCGGTTTTCCTCGTTTCTTGCAGTCGTCCGGAATGGCGGCTGCCTGCTGTTTTGGATGACGTATCGGTTTGAAAATGAAAGGTTCCCGTTTCTGATTTTTGAAAGGATGAATGATTTCAATTCCGGATCGCTGCGTACATACACCAAGATAAAAACTGATTTATGAACATCACCGTCGTTGGCGGAGGACCGGGTGGATTATTCTTTTCCATTCTGGTTAAAAAAGCATGGCCCCAATGCAACATCAAGGTTTTGGAACGAAACAAAGCCGATGATGCCTTTGGTTTCGGGGTCGTTTTTTCAGACGAAACCCTGAGCGAATTCCT
>DAIOVD010000145.1:0-10684 GCA_036759185.1 Catalimonadaceae bacterium
CTTCCTCTTCTGGATCTGGGAGCCAGGTCTCCGAAATAATTCGAAATTCCGGCACCACCCCCGAAGGAGATGTATTTTTTTGATTTACTGAAATCCGTACGAACGGTAAATCGGGAAATCTGCTTATTTCTCGTCTTCAACGATGCTCTTTTCGCACGTTTCCCCAACTGGCCATAACCAGGGGCAACGAAAATCAGAGTCGCAATGAGCGTTACGAGAAAGACTGATTGTATATTTTTTAGCCACATAAGGATATTAGAAATATCGAATTACAATCCAAACACAATTTTGGCAAAGCTATGCTTTAATTTTCTAATAGAAAAACACTGTAAGTTTTCCACTGAAATTAATTGCGGAGGTCTTTCCCCCAGAACAACTTTTCTCTTAAAATCTGTGAAAATGAACTTCCTGGAACATTAAGAAACAAAGCAACTTTTGCACTTGTCTTTATACTGATAGCCTGGTTAATAGTAACCGACCGGGATCGAGAATCCATAGAAATCATAATTTTATGCTGCCTGCCTTTCGGTAAAAGACGCAATCCTACGTCGTGGGGCAACACAATGGGCCTCATGGAAAGATTATGCGGACTTACAGGCGTCAGGACTAATCCTTTACTTTGAGGCCATAATATCGGACCGCCACAACTGAGTGAATAACCTGTTGACCCCGTTGGTGTTGATACAATCAGTCCATCTCCCCAGAATTCATTTAGAAACTCACCGTTCAGATAAGTCTGAATGGTAATCATGGAGGCCGTATCTTTTTTGGTTATGGAAACTTCATTCAATGCGAAATTGTGACTCCTGAACGGGTTCTCTTCAGAAAGCTCAATTTCGAGGAGTGACCGCTCAATAATTTCAGCCTGACCTTCCTGTAAGATTGCCGCTACTTCCGTTAGTTTCGATGAAATAATATTAGGAAGGAATCCCATCCTGCCAAAATTGACGCCCAGCAACGGCACATGATGAGGAACTGCGTATAAAAGAGAATCGAGAATTGTTCCATCGCCACCCAAACTCAGCAACAAAGAGAAAGAAGAAATATCATCCTCCATTGAAAAAACAGAATAGGAA
The DNA here is from genome assembly GCA_036759185.1 of Catalimonadaceae bacterium. Classification (GTDB taxonomy): domain Bacteria; phylum Bacteroidota; class Bacteroidia; order Cytophagales; family Flexibacteraceae; genus CAMDMI01. Next base: position 1,077 of record DAIOVD010000145.1, read on the forward strand.
AATGGCAGAGTTAAAGACTTCTCCACAGGCTTCATCAGCGTGGATGAAAACCAGATTTGAAATCCTTTCACAGAAAAGACAGACGCAATTTCTTCAATTACCTGAGCCTGAATTTTATGGACGGGCAACGCGTGAAATCCTACTTTCATCCGCTTCGGGTTTAGATGCCCAGATATTTCATTAATTGATCCAGCCGTTCCTGATCGATGGAAGTGAGTTCACTTTTGTGATGGACTTCCACTACCTGATAATCAAACCTTTCCAATGTAGCCACCACCCTGCTCAGATCGGGAATATTAAACTTGAGGTGAACCAGAAGATTCAGATGAGTGAATGGATCTGTTTCTACAAGAACCGATAGAATCTTGGCCTGGTTTGATTCGGCAAGGCGTGAAATCTCAGAAAGTGAATAGCTATGTGAGGCCACCGAAAGAACCAGAATTCCACCTTCTGACTGAAAGGAAAACGAATCCGATATCATACTTAAAACCGAATCCAGACGAACCACACCTTCGTAAAGCTGCTCATCATCGATCACCGGCAATACCGGAATACCTGCTTTTCTGAAAAGAGGAAGAACCTCAAAAATGTGTTGCTTCCGGTTTACTTTGAGGTCCGTGGTTTCAAGAGAACATTGCCCTACCGTCTGGTTGACTTCTTTGTCTGTGTCAAGATCTTCGAGCGATAGAAAACCTAGAAACCGATTCTGATCCAGAACCGGTACATACAACAACCCTTCTGGATAATCCTCGGAATACACTTCTTCCAACTCAGTTTCCAGGCTAAGAGGTTGAATTGAACTCTGAAGTACTTCCGAAACCAGCATTACTGACGATTTAGAAATTGAATCAACAGATTATTAAAAATCTCTGGCTGCTCCATCATCGGAGCATGACAGCATTTGTCAATAAAATACAATTCACTATTTTGGATCAGGCGGTTGAACTCATGGGCTACATGAGGAGGAGTGATGGTGTCATTCAAACCCCAGATGAGCAAAGTCGGAACCTTAATCTTATGCAGATCGTTGGCCAGATTATGGCGTTGCGCAGATTTAGCAATCGCTACAATCGACATACATTTTGACACACTTTTGGTGATCTCAAATACTTCCTGAACCAGATCTTCTGAAGCAGTAGCGGGATCAAAGAACGTATAACCGACCCGTTCTTTGATGTAGTCGTAGCTACCTCTTTTCGGGAAGGAACCGCCCATAGAGTTTTCGAACAAACCCGAACTACCTGTTAGAATCAGCGTCTTCAAATGTGCCGGATGCTCAAAGGTGTACGCAATTGCAATATGGCCACCCAAAGAGTTCCCAACCAGATGAAACTCGGAGAATCCCATTGCCTTCACAAATCCTTCCACATATTTTCTCAGCCCGTCAATGGAAGCTGACAAAATCGACATCTCGTAGATCGGAAGGACCGGAACGACAACCCGGTAGTGATCCTGCAATGCTGAAATGGTTGGCTCCCAATTGCTTAGAGCTCCAAAAAGGCCATGAAGCATCATCAGAACTTCACCTTTCCCTTCATCGAGATATTTGTATTCTCCTTTTGTTCGTACTGTATAGTTCACTTTTCCCTTGTGGGTTTTGTCTGGGCGCCAATTACGCCATTATTCGGGATACTTTGTAAAAAAGAAGCCTCCTGATAAGATGAATTACTCACACAAATTGAGCCAGTTTTGAAAAAATGTCAGTCCGTGTTCCGAAAGGTAGGCTTCCGGATGAAACTGAACACCGCAAACTGGCCGGCTGAAATGCTCAAATGCCATAATTTCCTGATCGTCTGTCTCTAGTAAAATCTTCAAAGGAGGAACAAGATCTGAAACCACAAGTGAGTGATAACGAACCACTTCAAATCGATCTGGCAAACTGTTGATAAACGCACCATCCTGAATTTTCCTCACTTCCGATAATTTCCCGTGGTGAGGGATGCCTTTCCTGATGGTGGATCCAAGACAAAAAGCGATGGCCTGAAATCCAAGGCATATTCCTAATGTTGGTTTAGAAATGATGGCAGATCGAACCAGTTCACACAATTCCGGCATGGTGGCAGGATTTCCAGGCCCGGGTGAAAACACGACACCGTCATACAATTCGTAGTCAGCGATTTTCACTTCTGGTCTGGCAGTAACGGTCACAGAGACACCACATTGCTCCAGGTAATCTTTCACATTAAATGTGAAGGAATCGAAATTATCCACCAGCAATATCTTCCGGTTCATGATGGTTCAGAACGATCTTCTATGGGAACGGAAAAAATGTGGACGGACTAAAAAATGCCAGAAAGACAAATAATGTAGCCAGAACCAGCCACAAGAGGGAAGCTGAAGAATTCCGGAGGGTATGGTCTTCAATCACCCGGTTCCGGAAAATAAGGAAATAAGGAATCCGGTAATAATAGCCGAATGAGATAAAAGTAGTGCCCAGACCCATTCCAAACAAAAGAAACAGAACAGATTCGGAGAACAGATTGGAACCTTTCAGGATCCCTGCAAAAATGAGCAGCTTTCCACTGAAGCCTATGGTTGGGGGCAAGCCGATCAAGGATATCACCAGAATAATAAATAGGACGGATGGCAAAGGATGCGATTGAAACTGACCGGAAAAGTCTGACACAGAAAGACCATCCTTCAGATGATTTTCAAAATACTGAACCGCACTGAATGCCGCCTGGACCACCACAGCATATCCAATTCCAAATACGAGAAGCTGACTTTCAGCTCCTGAAATCTGTTTCGAAAAGATGGCCGGAATCAGAAGAAAACCAGCCTGCCCAACTGCGGAAAATGCGAGCAGATTTTTGATAGTTCCCGACCGGAGAGCTGCCAGATTCCCAAAAACGCTTCCAATCAAAGCCAATACAACCAATGGAAATGTGAGGTTTGGTTCAATCTCAGCCACCACATTTAGCAAAGCAAATGCTGCCGCAACCTTAGGTGCTGATGCAATAAAACCGGCAAATGGCGTCGGGGCATTTTCATACACACCCTGTACCCAAAAGTGAAACGGAAATCCTCCCAGCTTGAACAACAAAAATGACAGATAGAACACCGCTCCGGCAACAGGAAAAAAGGCTACTGAAACAAGGAAATCATTTCCTGGCTCGATGATGGTGCCCTGAAAACCCAGAATCCATGTCAGGCCAAATAAGCCAATGGCGGATGCCAGCGAGCCGGAAGCAAAATATTTCAGGACAGATTCGTTTGCTGATTTGTCTTTTCCTGTAGGTCTGGCGAAAGCATAGGCACAAAACGAAAAGCCTTCTGCCGCCATAAACATCAGCCATAGAGATTTTGCCTGAATGAGGATCGAAAGTGATAACTGACTCAGCAGCAACAAAACAAGAAGTTCTGTTCGGGCCTGAACGCCACGCTCGTTTCTCCATTCGAGAAAACCAAAGAGTGCAACAGAGGCTGCTACACCAAAATACTTTTTAAGGTATCCACTCCAGAAATAAAATCGAAGAGAATAGAAACTTCCCTCCAACGGCGTATAGTCGGAAAGAAAAAAGTAAGCGCCAATGGCGAACAGCGCAATCCAGAATGAAATGCCAAAAGAAGATTTTGCAGCAAAACCACTCCAGAAACTGATCAGAATAACACCCAGGACCAGGGCGAGTTCGGAAGCCAGACCTGATTCCAGCAGAAGATCCTTTAACTGAAGCAGGTTCATTCTGACAAATCTGGAAAATGACTGACGTTATTTTGCTAACACTGCCTTGAAATAATCAAGTGTCATCTTCAGACCTTCTGCCCGGTTCACTTTTGGTTCCCAGTTCAGAATTTCACGGGCACGGGTAATATCTGGTTGCCGTTGTTTCGGATCATCTTTCGGAAGAGGCTTGTAAATGATTTTAGTCTTTGCCCCTGTGAGCGCAATGATCTCTTCAGCAAACTGATTGATCGTGATTTCACCTGGATTTCCAATGTTCACCGGATTCGGATAATCACTCAGTAACAGACGGTAAATTCCTTCCACCAGGTCAGACACGTAACAGAAAGAGCGTGTTTGGGAACCATCCCCAAATGCAGTAAGGTCTTCCCCTCTCAGTGCCTGTCCGATGAATGCAGGCAATACACGGCCGTCATCAAGTCTCATACGGGGACCATAGGTATTGAAAATCCGGACAATTCGTGTTTCCAGACCATGATAGGTATGATAGGCCATCGTGATGGCCTCCTGAAAACGCTTGGCCTCGTCGTACACACCACGCGGACCAATCGGGTTTACATTACCCCAGTAATCCTCGTTTTGTGGGTGAACCAAAGGATCACCATAGACTTCGGATGTAGAGGCAATGAGAAAACGGGCTTTTTTCGATTTGGCCAGACCAAGAAGATTGTGTGTGCCCAAAGAACCCACTTTCAAGGTCTGGATTGGCAATTTCAGATAATCAATGGGAGAGGCCGGTGATGCAAAATGAAGGATGTAGTCCAACTCACCTGGAACATGAACGAATTTCGAAACATCATGGTGATAAAACTCAAACTCCTTTAAATGGAATAGGTGCTCAATGTTTGCCAGATTTCCGGTGATGAGGTTGTCCATCGCGATCACATGGAAACCTTCTTTCAAAAAGCGGTCACAAAGGTGAGAACCAAGAAATCCTGCCCCACCTGTAATTAGTACTCTCTTCATTGTTTCTTATTTCGCAGATGATAAAACCGGCTGACGGCCAATGGAATAGTAGTCAAATCCCAACTCTTGCATCTGATCCGGCTCGAATACATTGCGTCCGTCAAAGATCACTTTATTTTTCAGCAACGAACTGATTTTATCGAACTCCGGTGTTCGGAATTCCGGCCATTCGGTTACCACCAGCAGGGCATCTGCATCGGTGATGGTATCGTACAAATCGGTTCCAAACGTAATCTGGTCTCCCAGAATCCGCTTTACATTTTCCTGTGCTTCCGGATCATATGCTTTTATAGAAACTCCTTCAGCGAGCAAAGTTTTGATGTTTTCAAGTGCCGGTGCTTCCCGGATATCATCTGTGTATGGTTTGAAAGCGAGTCCCCATATGGCGATTCGCTTGCCCTTCAGGTCTCCGTTAAAATGCGCTTTGATGGCCGGAATCATTTTTGTTTTCTGATTCTGGTTTACTTGCATAACTGATTTCAGAATCCGGAAATCGTAGTCATTATCAGAAGAAGTTTTGGCCAGCGCCTGCACATCTTTAGGGAAGCAGCTACCGCCATAACCTATACCGGCAAACAGAAAACGCTTACCGATCCGGCTGTCAGAACCAATCCCTCTGCGGACTTCATCCACGTTGGCGCCCACTCTTTCGCAGAGATTGGCGATTTCATTCATGAATGTAATCTTGGTGGCGAGAAACGCATTGGCTGCATATTTGGTCAACTCAGCAGAACGCTCATCCATAAACATCACCGGATTGCCCTGACGAACAAGTGGCGAATACAGACGCTCCAAAATTTTCTTTGCTTTTTCAGACCGGGTACCAATCACCACACGATCAGGCTTCATAAAATCTTCAACCGCCACACCTTCGCGAAGGAATTCAGGATTGGACACGACATCGAATTCGAATTTCGCTCCTTCGGCTACACGCTGTGTAACCAGTTCAGCTGTTCCAACAGGTACAGTAGATTTGTCGATTATGACCGTATATTGGTGAAGGAGTGGTCCCAAATCTCTGGCCACTCCCAGAATGTAACTTAAATCGGCAGAGCCATCTTCTCCCGGAGGTGTTGGCAAAGCAAGGAAAATGATCGATGCATCCTGAATTCCTTCTTTCAGGTCGTGGGTAAACTTTAGTCTTCCCTGGGCAATATTCCGGTCGAACAACACATCCAGACCTGGTTCAAAAATTGGAATGACTCCGTTACGGAGGCTGGCTACTTTTTCCAGATTGTTATCCACACAGGTTACCGTGTTTCCCGTTTCTGCGAAACAGGTTCCGGTCACAAGACCTACATATCCGGTTCCAACTACAGCGATCTTCATTGAGTACGATTAAAAAATATCTTTACGAATTCAGGGCCAAAAAAACAAAGGTCTGGGGCCGCATCCAAAATAATGTTGGAGAAAGATGGATAAATGTTGGATAAGTATGTTCTTTGATGTCCCGATGAATGGTTTCAAAAATACCTTTTTATATGCTGTCCGGACATATTCCGGAGCCATTTTGCTTATCTGCTTTTTCTGGTTTCCCCTCCGTGCCCAGGAAAAGAAACCAAAGGAAGAGACTGGGCAACGGTGCCTGATGTTCAACGGCTTTGCATCTTTGGCGATACCCGGCGGTGATCTTGCTGCTGATTATGGAACCTTTGGTGAAATTGGAGGTGGAATTCAGTACCAGACAAAAAAGAAATGGCTCTTCGGACTGGAAGGCGGGTATTTTTTTGGCAACGGTGTTAAAACAGACCCCATCCCAAACCTACGGACTGAAGACGGAAATGTGATTGGAACCAATGGCAGTGATGCGGTTTTCAAAGTATTTCAACGGGCAGTTTCTTTACCTGCCGTACGTTTTGGCCGAACCTTCCGTTTTTCGCAAAAGCCTGGAAAGAATACGCTTGGTGGGTTCACAGCCGTTGCCGGAGCCAGCTGGTTCCGAAGCTGGACCTATATCCAGGATCTGAGCAAAAAAACACCGCAGTTTTCCGACGAAATTAGGAAAGGATATGACCGTCTTAGAAGTGGCCCGGCGGCCAGTATATGGTTGGGATATTTATACTTACCCGACAACGGCAAACTCAATTTTCATTTTGAAGCCGGTTACACACAGGCATTCACAAAAACAAACCGGTACGATTTTACCACCCAGGAACAAGCCGGCCAAAAACGAAACGACGGATTCTTTCAACTCAGAGTACGTCTTTGTTTCGTTGTCAGGTCCCGTTCTGAGGATACCGTTTACTATTATTAAAGAATCATTCATGTCTATGCAATCGCAATCACATACCAATTTCAACCCATGGCACCATGTTCATTTCGGCGACGAAGCTCCGGAAGTGGTGAATGCCATTATCGAGATACCGTCCGGCTCAAAAGGAAAATTTGAACTGGATAAAGCCACCGGTCTATTAAAACTGGATCGTGTGCTTTTCTCCGCTGTTCATTATCCGGCAAACTATGGATTTATTCCCCGGACGTATTGCGAGGACAAAGATCCGCTGGACATCCTGGTGATTACGTCCATTGAATTGCCGCACCTGTGCCAGGTCGATGCCAAAGTGGTGGGTGTGATGCGAATGATTGATCAGGGCGAGGCCGATGATAAAATCATTGCGGTTGCTGCCAACGATATGTCAGTAAACCACATTGACAACATCAACGAGCTTCCAATCCACACCATCAATCAGGTTCAGCGCTTTTTCGAAGACTATAAAAAGCTTGAGCATAAAGATGTGGTGGTAGAAAATTTCCTTCCGAAAGGAGAGGCATTCCGGATTATCCGGGAAAGCATCCAGATGTATAAGGATAAGTTTCTCTGGTAGAGAACTTGTTCTACTTCACTTCTTTCAACCGGTAAAGAAACAGCCGTTCGTCGGCTTCGACGGTTTTGATCGGATCCCGTAAGGCGATTTCCGTCCAGCGATTTCCGGTTTCGATGCGGTGAGGCTGACCATTGATGAATACCGGGGCCGGGTATTGAAAGTCCTTCACATCCGTTTTCCAGCGGAAGCCAATCGTTCCTTCCCCGTCTTTCAATACTCTTCGGAATTCCAGTTCCGGCCATTGGGTCTTATTCAGATATTGTTGAAAAAACGACGCCAGGTCCCTTTTCAGAAAAGAAGACATGTGCTTCTGTAATTCAACCGACGAAACGGGTTTCATCCCGAATTGAGAACGAATCGACTTCAGGCAATCAAACCATAGGACGTCATCGTTGATTACAAACCGTAAACTGTGCAGCATCCAGGATCCTTTGTAATACATGTCAGAATCCTTCCAATCCTGAAAATACACATCCCGTTCTCCCTGAACCGGCGACTTATTTTTGATCTTCTTTTTTTGTAGAACCAGGTAATCCATGGCCTTTTCTTTTCCCTGCAAAGCCTCCACAAACAGCGCTTCTGAGTAGGTACAAAACGATTCATGAATCCACATGTCGGCGTGATCATCGGCGGAGGTATAATTTCCCCACCACTCATGACCCGTTTCGTGCATCACAATGAAATCGAACCCAAAGGCATTGTTGTCAAATTTATCACCATACGCAATGCAGGACTGGTGTTCCATCCCCAGATAGGGTGTCTGCACCAACTTGTAACCATCATTCGGAAACGGATAATCGCCAAACTGACGGCCCAGCACACGGAGAACCGTTTTTGCCTGCGCCCACTGCTTCTTCGCCCGTTCCAGATCTTCGCGTAAAGCATAAAAACTCATGTTCATCACCCTACCCGAAATTGGAAGACGGATGGTATCGATCCAGGTCTGATACGCGGCAGCATTGAACGTGATGTTGTACTGATTGATCGGGTAGGTGACTTTATAGGAATACATATAAGTTGAATCCGAAACAGCTTTTCGTCCGAGAAACTGCCCGTTACCGACGGCCACCAGATTCCGGGGTACTTCGTATTGCAGGAGGACTGAATCAGGTTCATCGGCCGGGTGGTCTTTGGACGGAAACCAGAGACTGGCCCCTTCGCCTTCACAGGAAACACCAATCCAGGGAAGGCCGTCGGCATCGGTTTCCCATACAAAACCGCCGTCCCATGGTGGATTGGCTGCTGTATGCGGATGACCTTTGTACACGACATCCAGCCAGAATTTTTTATTGGGTTGAATCAGAAACGGAAGCTGTAGGACCACCGAGGTACCCATCCGTTTCCATTTTGCCGTTCCTTCTGAGGTTTCAATGGAAAGAATATCGAAAGCCGGGTCAAGGTCGATCTGCAGGCTGCGGGATTCGGACAATCCGGTACAGAAAATCCGGTTGGTGCCAGAAAGATAACGGGTAACCGGATCGACTTTCAGTTTGAGATGATACTGATTGAGGTCGTAGCAACTGCGGTTGGCGTGATAGGATCCGCGAAGGGAATCGAGTGCTGTGTATTTCTGAGCCTGAATGGAATAAACGGTAACCAGCAAAAAATAAAGTAGAGAGAGAATCCTCTTTTTCATTCCAAAGGCGATTGGTAAGTTGTTAATTTGCGGCCCGTTTTACAGAACCGGGAAGGATCCAAAGCGGGAATTCCCCCGAAATAGACGCATTTCTGATGAAAATATCGCATAGCTGGCTACAAAAACTCATTCATCTTCCTGAAAATCAAAACCAGATTTCTGGCCTCCTTACCGGACTGGGACTGGAAGTGGAAGCCATTGAGCACGTAGAAAAGATAAAAGGAAACCTCGCAGGACTGGTGATCGGTGAAGTGCTCACCTGTGCCAAACACCCCGATGCCGACAAACTGAGCAAGACAACTGTCGATGTAGGCGGAGCCGAACCTTTGCACATTGTGTGCGGTGCTCCCAACGTAGCAGCCGGACAGAAAGTGGTGGTGGCAACCGTTGGGGCAACCTTGTATCCGTCTGAAGGCGATGCGTTTACAATAAAAAAATCGAAAATCCGTGGCGAGCTTTCCGAAGGGATGATCTGTGCCGAAGACGAAATTGGTCTGGG
>DAIOVD010000146.1:0-1239 GCA_036759185.1 Catalimonadaceae bacterium
TGATGCCAATACCTGTTTCTCAAACAATGAGAAAGGAACAACCTGGTTCAAATTCCAGATCAGACCTCTTCCTGGTGGTGACCCAACTCCTGGATCGCCAGCTGGTAAACTGAGGTTCAGAATTATCCCGGGAGATGTTTACGACGATCCAAATTATGATCCAACTACCGATGACGGAGCAACCGGGCTTGGTGCAACAGATTATGATTTCCTTTTATTCAAAATTCCAGCCAATGCTTCAACTGATGGTGCTGCCTGTGGGGCAATTAAAAACAGTTCGGCATTTGGAACCAATGGCACTGCAATTGCCAGTTGTAACTGGACAGGGACAAGAGGCCCAACCGGTCTTTTTGAACCAGGAACAGGAACTGAATTCGCACAAGGGCCAGCTACCCGTTTTAACAAACCTTTAGATGTAAAAGTTGGCGATCTTTTCTATTTGGCCATTGATAACTTCTCTGTAAATACTCTTGGATTTACCGTGGATTTCAGAGGCCTTGCAGAACAAGCCACTGGATTTGATACTGATTCTACTGCTATTGTAAACCCACCTCCTACCGATTCTATCAAAATCGCTAAAATCAAGAATCCGGAATGTCAGTCTCAGGATTTTATTCTGACCTTTGACAAACCTGTGCGTTGTGATTCTGTAACTGTTGATAAATTCATCATTATCAGCACTAGCCCACAAGTTCCTACCGTAACCATGGTAAACATTGCACCTGTTGGTGGATGTAACCCTGGAGGCCAGGATTCCGCTTTTGTTTTCACTGTTAGTCCTTTTACACCAGGAACAACCTTCCAGATAATCATTAGCAAAGACATCCGGGATATCTGCGGAAACAAAGTATTGTTTGACACTGCTGGCTTTAAAATTGATTCTCTCAAGCCGTTAACTTTTAGCATTACCGGAAAACAACCATCCTGCGGGATTACAGAACTGACTGTTGAATTTGCCAAACCGGTCTTCTGTGACTCTGTAAAAGCCTCCAAATGGCAGATTCTGAATAATGGAGCTCCATTTGGAGCAGTGAAAAAAGTGAGAAGACTAAATGGTGGCCTTGGTGGACCAGGTTGTCTTGATACATTGTTTGTTTTGTCTTTCACAAAAGCCATTAAAGATTCTTTGAATCTTCAACTTGCACTCAATGGTGTTATTAAAGATTTCTGCGGTAACCCTGTTATTCTTGACTCTCTTCCGTTCCGGATTAATCCATTCCTTAAGTTAAAGGGTGATCC
>DAIOVD010000146.1:1339-10643 GCA_036759185.1 Catalimonadaceae bacterium
GTCCGGTTCTCTGCCCGTCCAGATCTCGAAGAACCTAGCATTCTGACCTATTGCTTTGGTGAAGAGTTTACTTTCAAACCGGTTTTCACGAATGCAAAACCGAGCGAACTGGTGTACAGCTGGTACAGAAAACCTTTCAACCTTGATACTTTGTCAAAAGACAGTGTATTCACTCAAATTGTTGACTCAGCATTGGTTGCAAAAGGACTTGAACAGATTTATGTTTTAAATGCCCGTTTTACAGACTCACTTGGAGGTTGTGTGGCAAACCAAACAGAATTAAAAATTCGTTATGGACGAAACATCATGCCAAAAATTGATCTGGATTCGGCTTTACGGGATGCTTCCATCACACCTGCTGACTACACATTCGGAAATACCAGCAAATTTGTTCCGACCAAATCCGGCGCCCGTTTTGACTGGAACTTCGGACAAGTGCTGACTCCTGTTCGGACTGTAACCGGGCTTGATGCACAATCAACCGTGTACAATGATCCTGGAACCTATAACGTTCGGTTGACTGCTTATGATACCTTGTATGCTTCGACCGTACAGATTGGCAAAATCTGTCAGAACACAGACAGCATGGAAATCCATGTTCAAAACCTGATTCCTTCTCTCGTTACTTCCAATGGTGATGGGGTGAACGATAACTTCTACATCGAAGGAATGCGTCCAAACACATTCAGCATGAAACTTTACAATCGCTGGGGTAAACTTGTTGGTGAGCAGGATCCATTCGAACTGAATGGCTGGGATCCAAAAGCAGTAGCACCTGGAACTTACTACTATATCCTGACTGAAAGGAGAAGTGGTAAAACGTTGGTTAGCTGGCTAAACATCAGCAGACAATAACCATTTAATGATTCTAAAAAAAACAGCCGGCTTTCACCGGCTGTTTTTTTTTGCCAACCAAATCAGTAATAGTACAATTCACAAATCAGGACAAGTTTGTAAGCCAGAATAGCCCCTTGGAAAAGGTTCTTGACTTTTTATTGTATAAAGAAGATACCCCACTGATTTTTACATCAGTTGAATTCTGGGTGTTCTTTGGAATATTCCTCCTTTTCTATTCCGCCACTTACCAAATCCGGAGAGTAAAGAATTTTATCATCCTGATTTTCAGTCTGTTCTTCTATTATAAATCATCGGGTTGGGCTGTTCTCCTACTGTTATTTTCTATTAATCAGGATTATTGGATCGCCCGGTTTATTGGAAACACTCAAGACCCCTTCCGAAAAAAAGTCTGGATTACCATCAGTGTGACCACCAATTTATTGGTTCTCGCGTATTTCAAATATGCATTCCTTTTTGTTGATTGGATCAATTCTGCATTTGGAACAAGCCTGACCCGCCAAAACTGGATTGTCGCTATTCTTCCGGGGCACGACTTACTGAAACTGGACCCGGACCACATACTTCTTCCGGTTGGAATTTCATTTTTTATTTTCCACTCCCTTAGTTATACGATTGATGTGTTCAGAGGAATTGTGAAACCTCTGACAAGCTGGATTGATTATGCAGTATTTGTAAGCTTTTTTCCAGAATTGGTTGCCGGACCAATTGTTCGTGCCCGCGATTTTGTCGACCAGCTGGTTGCTCCGTTTGTTCCGGACCGGAAAATGTTTGGTAAAGGAATTTTGTTGATTCTGGGTGGACTCTTCAAAAAAATAGTAATATCCGACACCATCAGTACAGGGATCGTAGATCGGGTTTTTGATCAGCCAGAGCTTGCCAGTTCGGTGGAAACATGGATGGCTGTTTACGGCTATGGAATTCAGATTTTTTGCGATTTCTCAGGATACACCGACATCGCCATCGGCATTGCGCTCATACTGGGGTATCATCTCAAACCCAATTTCGACCAACCTTACAAGTCCGTCACCATAACAGAGTTCTGGAGAAGGTGGCATATTTCTCTTTCGGTCTGGCTTAGAGATTACTTATACATTCCACTGGGCGGCAACCGAAAGGGTAATGTGAGAACATACATCAACCTTCTCATTACAATGCTCCTTGGAGGATTATGGCATGGAGCCAGTGCGAAATTCATTTTATGGGGCGCATTGCATGGAGGTGCACTTGCAATACACAAATTCTGGTGTGGAATCGCACCCCGGATTTCAGAAAAGATACCTTCCTGGATTGGTTGGTTTGTTACGTTCCATTTTGTGCTGTTTTGCTGGATTCCGTTCCGGGCAGATTCGTTTGACCTTTCATTGGTGGTATTTCAACATTTGTGGTTACCCGCTCCCATCGAATTGATACCATCCGTTATCACGCAGTTCGCCCTTGTATTTTCATTGCTTTTACTCGGTATTGTTCTGCATGTTCTGCCGGATCGATGGAAGAGCTTTGTGAATCAGCAGTTTGAAAAAGCTCCGGTCTGGCTGCTGGGAATTGTGACACTGGTATCGATCATCCTGATTTTTCAGTTTAAAACAGCTGAAAGCCAGCCCTTTATTTATTTCCAATTTTAAAGAAGGTCCGAATTATTTGCTCAGTTCCATGAGGACAGGCTTAATCTGATTCCGGGCAAACTCGTATTCCTTTTCAACGGTTTCCCACTTTTCCATTAAAAGTCGCTTATCATCATTTTGCTTCAGCATTCGTTCTATAAGACTGAGAGTAAACGCCGAATCCGGCATACCCATTGCGGTAAAAGTAGACACCAACTTATGCACCAGCCGAACGGCATCAGCAGAATTTGACTTTTCCAGATGTATCCGGACGGATTCCATTTCTTTTGAAATGTCGTCAACAAAAACCTCCAGAATGTATCGGAACGTTTCGGGATCCTTTCCGAATTTATCTTTGATAAACTCAAAATCAATCACCTGACTGGCAGATTCCATTTCCGGAATCGATTCGACAATATCTCTTGAATCGTGATCAGAAAACGAGAATTTCCTCAATACTCTCAGCAAGTCTTTTTGCTGGTAGGGTTTTGTGATGAAATCATTCATACCGGCATCCTGTGTGAGACCCTTTGTTTCCGTAAACGCATCCGCTGTTAAGGCTACAATCGGTATCTGATTGGCCGGTGGCTTAATGGTTTTCCGGACAAATCTTGCTACCTCAAAACCATCGATTTCAGGCATTTGAAGATCAAGAAGAATCAGATCAAAGGTACGCCGCTGAAGTTTGGCAATTGCTTCAAACCCATCGTTGGCCACTTCAACATTCACACCCCAACCGGTAAGAATCTGCTTTGCCAATAACTGGTTTATCTTATTGTCCTCCACCAGCAAAACCTTCAGATTTGTAAAGCGATTGGAACCAAGTTCCTCCATTTCGGCCACCGGTTGAATATCCTTCGCTCCTGCTTTGAGGTATGGAATACGAAATGAAAAAACTGAACCTCTGCCTACTTCGCTTTCCACATGAATTTCACCCTCCTGCATTTCGACGAGCCTCTTTGTGATTGATAGCCCAAGACCAGTTCCCTGTGCTTTGAATCGCCGGTTGCTTTGCACCTGAGTGAAGCTGTGGAAAATATTCTGCAGGTGTTCCCGCGGGATTCCGATCCCGGTATCACTCACTTTAAATTCCAGCAGGATATCAGTTTCCGATTCCTTCACCACTTCTACAACCAGTTTAATTTTACCCGTTTGGGTAAACTTGAGACTGTTGCCCAACAAATTCAGGAGAATCTGCGAAAGGCGGACGGAATCGCCACGCAACAAATTAGGGATGGTACCTGATATCTGAATCTCATACACCAAATTCCTGGATTGGGCAGAAATCTTTATGCTTTTATTCAGCTCATCCAGAACCTGAAAAAAATCAAACGTATGAATATCAAAACTGAATTTACCTGCCTCAATTTTGGAGAAATCGAGAATATCATTGATGATCGTAAGCAGATTATTGGCCGAAAAACGGATGGCTTTGAGATTTTCAGTGGAGTTCTCATCCATTCTCTTATTGAGGAGCAACTCCGTGAGTCCAAGAATGGCATTCATTGGGGTCCGGATTTCGTGGCTCATGGACGAAAGGAATGCCGATTTGGCACGGGCATCCGCCTGAGCGGCCTCTTTGGCAGCTAATAACTGATCTTCATTTGCTTTTGTTTTGCTGATGTCCCGGGCAAAGACCGAAACACCGAAAATCTGCTTTGATTGATCAAAAAGTGGATTAAACGTAACCTGAACCCAGATTTTACGAAACAATGGATCGCCAAACTCACTGATCATGGTTGCCCGTTTTCCATTGCGGGCATTCTGACAAGCCTCTCTGAAATCCGTGTGCACGATCGTTTTACAGATAATCTGCTCTGGCTCCATACCAAGGTAAATTTCCTGCCCATAACAGTTGACCATTTCCCTCTTATGTGAGTCGTTGAAAATCAGATACCGGCCATCATTATCAATGGCAAATATCTGATCTTCTGAACTTTCCATAATAGAAAGCAACATGTCTGTTGACTGGTTCTTTTCAGGTTGAAGCACTGTTTTTGCAGAAAGAGAGAGTATTCCAACCACAAAATTGAAAGGAAATCACAACTGAAAAATTAAGGGGTTTGCGGGCTGCGTACTTTTTCATCCATTTTGATTCAATCCCGGCTTTTTTCATTTCCCCTGAATTCAGTTCTACTAATTTGATCAAATACTAAGCTACTGACCATCAAACGATACCAATCAGAATCATTCGATTTTATGGCCTGTGGCTGAATGCAATATTCTCTGCTTCATCTCTATGAATTCATGATTGACAAATCTGAAATGAAGTGATCCATCATTTCTGCCTTAAGAAATCAGAATAGAATGAACCTGAATTTCATGTAATCAAACTTTCCAAAAGGAGGGTCCACATTTTTGCACTATTTTTGCAATCTTTTGCAAAACTGCAATACGTACAGATCCAACTCATGCTAAATCTGCTCACCAAGGCCATTTCGGCCGTTTTTGGTACCAAATCGGAAAAAGATCTTAAAGAACTTTACCCATTCGTTCATAAAATCAATGATGCCTGGCAAAAAATAAATGGCGTCAGCAATGATCAACTCCGGGCCAAAACCCAGGAATTCAAGGAATTTCTCAATACCCAATTAAAAGAAATCGACACTCAGATTTCTGAAACCAGGGCGATCATCGACAAAGAACCAGAACTTTCCGTCACAGAAAAGGAAAAGCTGTTTGTCCAGATCGATAAACTTGAACTGGACCGCAACAAGCGACTTGAAGAACTTCTTCTTGAAATTCTTCCGGAAGCCTTTGCTGTCGTAAAAGAAACGGCCCGTCGTTTTGCTTCATCCGATGGAATTGAAGTAACGGCCACAGAACTTGACAAAGAATATTCCCAGCACAAAGACAGCGTGCTGATCAACGGCGATAAAGCTCTCTGGAGTTCTACCTGGAAAGTTGCCGGACATGACCTTCGTTGGGACATGGTTCACTACGATGTTCAGCTGATTGGCGGAACCGTACTTCATCAGGGAAAAATCTCTGAAATGGCAACAGGTGAAGGAAAAACGCTGGTTTCGACTTTGCCTGCTTATCTGAATGCACTTGGCGGACGAGGTGTTCACATTGTAACGGTGAATGATTACCTGGCCAAACGTGACTCCGAATGGATGGGAACACTTTTCGAATTTCACGGAATGCGGGTTGATTGCATCGATAAGCACCAACCCAACACAGAATCAAGAAGAAAAGCATACCAGGCAGATATCACCTACGGTACAAACAACGAATTTGGTTTTGATTATCTGCGGGACAATATGGCCCATGATAAAGAGGAACTGGTTCAGCGGAAACTGCATTATGCCATGGTCGATGAGGTCGATTCCGTCCTGATTGACGATGCCCGGACGCCTCTTATTATCTCTGGTCCGATGGCACAGGGTGACCGTCAGGATTTTGAGTCTTTGAAACCAAGGATCTCAAAGCTGGTCGAAGCCCAGAAAGCATTGGTTCAGAAACTATTGGTAGACGCCAAAAAACTGATTGGCGAAGGAAATGATAAAGATGGAGGTCTGGCCTTGTTTCGTGCACACCGTGGTTTGCCGAAATACAAGCCATTGATCAAATTCCTGAGTGAATCCGGAATGCGGGTTATCCTTCAGAAAACAGAAAACCTGCATCTTGAAGACAATCAGAAAAGAATGCCGGATGCCGACAAGGTATTGTATTTCACAATCGACGAACGGAACAACAGCATCGATCTCACCGAACAGGGAATTGACTACATCACTTCTGCCGGTGAAGACCCGCAATTCTTCATTCTCCCGGACATCGGAGCCGCAATGGCGGTGATTGAAAACAATAAATCACTCACCCCTCAACAGATTATTGAGGAGAAAGACCTCCTTGTAAGTGATTACTCTGAAAAATCTCAACGGATACATACCATACAGCAATTACTGAAAGCGTATTGCCTGTTTGAAAAAGAAGTGGAGTACATCATCGTTGAGGGAAAAGTTAAAATCGTGGATGAGCAGACAGGTCGTATAATGGAAGGCCGTCGTTATTCAGACGGTTTGCACCAAGCGATTGAAGCGAAGGAAAGTGTTAAGATTGAAGATGCGACTCAAACGTATGCAACTGTAACTCTGCAGAATTACTTCCGGATGTACCACAAACTTTCCGGCATGACGGGTACAGCAGAAACAGAAGCAGGCGAATTCTGGCAGATTTACAAGCTGGATGTGGTGACAATTCCGACCAATAAAAAAGCGGTTAGAAAGGATTCGGAAGACAAAGTGTATAAAACTGTACGGGAGAAATTCAATGCGGTTGTAGAAGAAATTGAAATATTGACAAAGGCGGACCGTCCGGTTCTGGTCGGTACCACATCTGTGGAAATCTCTGAATTGCTGAGTCGTTTGCTCAAACTTCGGAATATCAAACACCAGGTACTGAATGCAAAATACCATCAGAAGGAAGCAGAGATCGTATCAGAAGCTGGTAAACCAGGAACCGTAACCATCGCCACCAACATGGCAGGTCGTGGTACCGATATTAAACTGACGGAAGTTTCCCGAAATGCAGGTGGACTTGCCATCATAGGTACCGAAAGACACGAATCCAGACGGGTGGACCGTCAGTTACGGGGACGTTCCGGTCGTCAGGGAGATCCGGGAAGCTCGCAGTTTTTTGTGAGTCTTGAAGATGATCTGATGCGTTTGTTTGGTTCAGAGCGAATCAGCAAGCTGATGGACCGTATGGGATTTCAGGAAGGAGAGGTAATTCAGCATTCGATGATTACCAATTCCATTGAAAGAGCCCAGAAAAAAGTGGAGGAAAACAACTTTGGAATCCGGAAACGACTGCTGGAATATGATGATGTCATGAACTCTCAGCGGGAAGTGATTTATAAGCGTCGCCGCAATGCACTTTTGGGTGATCGCCTTGAGCTTGATATTCAGAACCTGATCTGGGATACCTGTTCGAATCTCGTGGAGAATAACCGTGTCGGACAGATTGATTTTGAGAAATTCCAGATGGAATGCCAGCACAATTTTGCCTTCATTCCTGATTTTACAGAAGATGTTTTCCGGAACGAGAAGAAAGAAAGCCTTACTTCAAAACTATTTGCTCAGGTCAGCCACACCTATCGGGAGCGGATCCTGATGATGAGGGAACAGACATTGCCTGTTTTCCGTCAGATTAATGAAGAGCAGGGAGGACGAATTGAAAATGTGATCGTACCGGTCACAGATGGTAAACGATTTATGCAGGTTGCGGTACCTCTGCAAAAAGTGCTGAATAATGAAGGAGCTGAACTGGTGAAAACCATCCAGCAACAGGCATCCTTGATTTTCATTGACCAAACCTGGAAAGAGCATCTCCGGGATATGGACGACCTGAAGCAATCGGTTAACAACGCGGTGTATGAGCAGAAAGATCCTTTGCTGGTGTACAAGTTTGAGGCGTTGAAACTCTTCAAAACGTTCATTTTCAAAGTGAATGAAGAGTTGGTGACATTCATTCTGAAAGCCGGCATCCATGCTGAAGAGCAGCAACCCGTTCCACAACAAAGGCCTCCAAGACCGGAACCCAAGCCGGTTCTGAAAGAAAGCAGAGCTCCTGAACCAGCCATGGCAGGATCAATGCCAAATTATGAGGAAGAAAATGCACCGCCAATTCCAAAGAGTCAGCCGGTGAAAACCGACAAAATTGCAAACCGGAACGATCGGGTTACCGTCCGTTATTTCAATGGTGAATTGAAACGGGATGTGAAGTTTAAGACCGTAGAAGAAGATATTCTTGCCAACCGCTGTGTAGTGGTTGACATGTAACGAGGTTTATACCCTCGAATTCAAAAAGAGAAAGTCACAAGGCTTTCTCTTTTTTTGTCCCTTTTGAATCTTTTCCGCTCATCCGTCGTAATGAACGATTGTCAAATTTTTAAGAAATAAATACATAGTTTTTTGATGTATTAAGAATCTATGTTTACGTTTGTCCTATGAACCAGTCAGAACTGATAAAAGGCACGCTTTCAACATTGATTCTTCGACTATTAGAAGACCGGAAAAGAATGTACGGATATGAAATAGCCCAGTGCATTAAAGAAATGTCGGATGGAAAGATTCTTGTAAAGGAAGGATCTCTTTACCCGGCTCTTCACAAACTGGAAGCTGATGGACTTTTATCCGTTGAAGAAGAGTTCATCGGCAAACGAGTCCGCCGGTACTACCGGTTAACAGAGAAAGGCCAGTCACAATCGGATCTTGCCATCAGAGAGCTTCGATCTTTCCTGGCTACAATGGAAAACATGATCACACAAACCAATCCTCTACCAATATGACCGTGTTAACTGATGAGCAATTTGACTTGCTGGAAGCGCAACTCAAATCTGCAGGGCTTCATAAAAAGGGGCTTTATAACGACTTACTGGATCATTATTATTGTCTGACCACATTCTATATGGATAATGGACAGCCTTTTCGGGAATCCAGCCAGAAGGCGTATAAAGAGCTGGCTCCCAATGGTTTTAACGAAATTGAACAGGAATTAAACATCTATTTAACTATAAACATTCAAATACGTATGAACAGAATTCTGTATTCCGGCGCTTTATTGGCAGCCGTAGGTCAAACATTGTTTATTTTGTTTAAAACGCTTCATTGGCCAGGAGGGCCGATGGCATTCATGATCGGTTGTTTCGCACTTTTCTTCCTGGTAGTACCTGTGATGGTTATCCGATTCATTAATTCTGCTGGCAAATATTCTGTAGCAGATCGATGGAGGTATTTATCGGGATTGGCCGGAATCTGCTTTTTTGAAATGGGTTCCGCTTTCAAAATCATGCATTGGCCCTCCGCAAATATTCAGATTCTATTGGGAACCGCTTCGTTGGC
>DAIOVD010000147.1:0-10375 GCA_036759185.1 Catalimonadaceae bacterium
TTATAAATATCAAGACCATAATAGGTGAGATCCTGAGCAATGAGAATGATTTCCTTTGTGCCACCTTTCACCAGATTCCGGGTCTGGGTGATCAGCTGCTCTTCAGGGAAACTCACATGTTTTCCCCTCATAATGGGTATGGCGCAAAACGAACAAGGCCGATCACAGCCCTCTGCTATTTTCAGATAAGCATAATGTGCGGGGGTAGTAATCAAACGCTCCCCTACTAATTCATGCTTGTAGTCGGCCTTCAGCGTTTTCAACAAACGGGGGAGTTCATTGGTTCCGAAAAAAGCATCCACAATCGGAATTTCTTTCTCCAGATCATCCTTGTAGCGTGCCGAAAGACAGCCCGTAACATACAATTTATCAATCAGACCCTGTTCTTTGGCATCGGCATACCGAAGGATGGTATCTATGGATTCCTGCTTGGCGTTGTCGATGAAGCCACAGGTATTCACAATTACAATCTGAGAATCGTCTTTCTTTGATTCATGTTCAACATCAAAACGATTGGCTTTCAGCTGGGTGTAGATATTTTCACTGTCAACCAGGTTTTTGGAACAACCCAGTGTAACAATGTTGACTTTGTTTGTAATCGTGCCTTTCGTTTTCATATCAGTTTAATCGGGGCGGCAAAGGTAATCAAGGAACTTTGCAATGGTTCGCAAAACAATGAGACCTGATTTTTACTCGATTATCAGGTTGCCATTGGCTGGAATGCCGTTTGAGAGCAATGTATAATGAAACACTCCCGATGGAATATCCCCAACCGGAATCTGCCCTTTCAAATCTTCAACAAAACCTGAAAACACACGACGGCCCATCACATCGTAAATCTTCAGATGAAATGGAGACCTCGTTTTGTAATTCAACATTCCCTTGACCGGATTAGGATACAATACAACAAAATCGTTCGCATCTAAATACTTTACACCCAAAGGAGTAAATGTACGAATGGTCTTGCATACACGGGTTGAACAGTTCGGATTCCGGATAGACTGTTCCAAACAAATTTCATACGTACCTGCGGTGTCAAACCCAAGCGATAAAACCAGACTTGTATCTGCCTGCAACATATTGTTTACATACCACTGATTGTGAACCGACGATCCAGTATCAGTCGCCATAACCGTGACTGAGCTGTCTACAGCCAGAGTGTCCCCGGGAAGAAGAGGGCTGATTGTAAAAGCCGATGCCGGAACTGCAGCCGATTCCCATTGCCAGCGAACGGTTGGTCCCGGATAAAGAGAATCACAGCCCGACACAAACAGACTGGAATCTGAATAAATGGTTCCTGAAAACAAATTTCCCTGGTACAAAACCTGAGACTGGATGGAATCCGAAGAAACCTTAAACTGTTGAACCCCATCAGGATTCGCGATACTCACAAGGACGGAATCGCCCGAACAGAAACGGCTTTTCCGTGGCAAAGGAGTTGAGCTGGTATTGTGCTTCCGGAACCAGGCAAGGTTGGCTTTGGCTCGTTCAACCAATTGAGGAAGGCTGTCGGCAAAAACATAAGCAAATGTCACTTTACGGGTTTCTCCCACTGACATATTCCGGAGCTTCACCCCAGTAACCTGTACCACATTGTTGCCATTGCCAATACCCGCTGATGGTCGACCGATTCCGGAACTCATCATTTTCCACTTTTCTGAAATGGCAAATCCATCAAATAAATTGATGTTTCCATTGTTGGTATTGGGCAAAGCTTCCACAGCATAATACTGTGGCTCTCCGGAACTAAGAATCTGAGTTGCTGCATAACGATTTCGGAAAACTTTGCCAGTAGTATAACCCAACCTCAGTGAATCCACCCATCCGGCTCTGTTGAGATTGAAATTCTCCACTTCCCAATCATTGTACTGGGCCACACAAATGCTATCGAACCCAGTTAAGCTGCGATTTGTGATCTGATAATTGAGGAAGACAGAACCTTGCAATTCTGCAGATGTAAATTCAAATGCGGTTTCTTTAATGCCAACTCCCAATCGCAATGCTCCTGCAGCGGAATCGTTTAGATGGACAGTGGCATGCTGATCAATCCCGGGATATCCCAAATACCGGATGGCATTTTCAGGACGGAAATGAAGATCGTAACCAGTTGTATCGAAAACGCAATTGGACACCTGGGACGGGCCCGTTCCAACCATCAATCCTGCTTCTCCGCAGTGCTGGACATTTCTATACTGAATTCCTCTGCCTTGCGGTGCAGAGACGTCAGTGGATCCAAGCCGACCATTGTTCACTACTGTTATCCGGACCTGATTCACATCCAGATCAAGCATACGCTGATCGATATGAACCGTGAACCACCGCTGGTCGTGATAGGTTCCGGAGTTGACATCCACCCGAAAATTCACATCAGCCGGAACGACCAGAGTGGGACTAATTACTGCCAGAAACGGATTGGCTTCTACCCGACTTTGCATTGAACCAATGCCTGAGTATGACTGGTTATTGACATAAAACTGAACAGCAGGATTGGATGAATAAATAGTCGCCGAAAAGCCATTAAGGGAATCAAGGTAATTTTCATAACGCACATAGACACCGACAGAATCACCTGGAATGGCTCCTGCCCCCTGTTTGTTTCGAATCTGAATGTCAACGGCCCGGATGGATTTGGATTGCAATTTCTGCAAGGCTTTGTACACATTTAGTCTCCCTCTGCCGAGCCGGTCACGAAACAAAACATTTCCGGGAACAGAGTAAACGGTATCGGAGTTGACCCGCAACAATTCGCCTGCCTGCACACCTGTGAGTTCCGGAAACCGGGACCGCACCAGGGCTGCAGCACCAGCTACCAACGGACTGGCCATCGAACTTCCGCCATCCACCCAACCATACGAACCGTCTGTTTTAATGCCGTAAAGGTTAATACCTGGTGCCATCAGATCCAGTTTGAAGTTCTGGGATGAATTGGTGACGATTTTATCTGTGGTATCGGTCATCGCCACACCCATCACATAATCGTAATTGGCCGGAAGGAAATTGTAAAAGCCAGCCGTATTTCCACCAGCTGCAACAATCAGGGCCCCTTTATTGAATGTTGCATAATTAATAATGTCCTGTTCGTATTGCACATTGGAACGTGCTGATCCCCAGGAACAGTTGATTACTTTACAGCCATGATCTGCGGCGTATACGATGGCTTCATATCCTTTAAAGTTGCTGAAAGTACCTGCCCATTTCCAGACTTTGAGAGGAAGAATTTTGCAGTTCCAGGCGAGTCCGGATACACCCTTTGCATTGTTGGAGCCAGCTCCTGCCAGACCCGCAACAGAAGTTCCGTGGCCGGGTGCTGTTGCCGTATTGTCGGGGGTGGCATTGTTGTCGTTGCTGCCGAAATCCCATCCCCGGTAATCATCGATTAGGCCGTTCTGGTCATCGTCGATGCCATTGGGTGGATCGAGAGGATTGATTTTGATCTGGCTGATCATATCCTCATGATCGACCGGAATACCAGTATCCAGCACACCGATCACGACGTTGGTATCGCCTTGTGAAAGGTTCCATGCCTGATACGCCTGAATGCGACGAAAAAGTTGTCTTTGGTTTCCAATGGTGGAATCGGCTGACGGATCATTGGGCATGGAGAGTGGGATTGCATCGTTTTGGATCCATTCCACATATTGAAACTCCGGTCGCTTTTTGAGTTGGTTTAAAAGGAATATGGTGGACATAGGTTCCGGAACCGAAATCCGGTAGATCAGTGAAAGATCGGTGAGAGGTTTGCCCAGCATTCCGGTTTCCATTCGGGGTGTCTGGTGAAATGGAAAATGCCGCTGTGGTTCAGGAAGGCTCATTTCCTGGATGAAAAGGGACAGAGAAGAGTTGCTGCTGCTTAGCGATTGCCTGTATTCCGGTAGGAGTTTGAACACAAGCTCAGAGCCAGATGCCGTGCCCGAAATGAAGGTGAGCAAAAATAAGACAAAGGCCAATTTGTAATCTTTAAACATAGGGCAGGTAGAAAAGCTAAAATTCAACTGAACGGCGGAAAACTATGGGTTGAAAAAGGACAATTCCTTACAGGAAAAAGGAAGGCAAAGCAGATAAGGGAATCGCTGGAATTTCTCTTCAGGAATTCGCAGATCAACGGAAGAAGGATGGAAAACACTCGAAAAATAGTACAAATTTTTCTTGAAAAAGTTATTTGAACTTACAAAACAAAGGTCTTATATTTGACGTACCGAAACGGGTGATCCCATGGAAGAAGATTTCAAAAACGAATCAAAGTACGTTCAGGAGCAACTCAGTAAGCTTTATACCATGCGGTTAAGCATGGAAACAAAGCAGCAGGTATTGCTTTCGAAATCCTTGTTTCTCTCCCGTTTTATCAAGATTGCCTCGTTGGATCACATTCAGAATGCGCCGGAAATTGATGGTGCCCGCAAACTGATCTCCGGATTCCTTCCAGATTTTCAGGTGAACAAAAAGACCGACAGTTTCCGGGAACTTGCATTTTCCGTAGGAGCCAATCCGGTGAACGACAATTAGAGAATCAGTTTCGTTTGTTTTTTATGCAGCCACTTTCGGGTGGTTTTTTTGTGTCTTAATGTGAAAGATGCCTGTTACCAACTCAGGCTGAGTGGCGGTAATCTTCGGGCATTTCTACTTTGATGCTGACTTTGGTATCAAGGGCATTGAAAACCCGGACGAGTGTGTCGATGGTGACGTTACCGGCACTTTTCTCCAGTTTGGAAATCTGTGCCCGTTGAACTCCGATTTTCTTTCCCAGTTCTTCCTGTGTGAGGCCAAGATTTTTTCGGGCCGTCTGGATGATATGGCCGATGACCTCCATTTGCAAGTCGTATTCATAGGCTTTCCGCTCTGTAGAGTCGGGAGGCCCGATGAGCTGATCCAGGACTTCTTCCTGGGTGTAAAGTTTTAATCCGTTTCTCTCAATCATGTTGAGTTTCCAAAATATTGGTTTCTGATTTTCTCTGCTTTTTCAATCTGACTCCGATCGACTTTGCTTTTCTTTTTCACAAAGCCATGTGTAGCGACAACCAGTGTATTTCTAAAATCTGTTTTATCCCAAAAAGCAAGTAGCCGTATCTGCAAACCATTGTGATTTGTTCTCAATTCCCAGATATCACCATCAAGCTTTTTAAATAGCCTAGGATCATTTGTTAGAGTTGCTCTTTGAGCATTTGAAAGGACTTTCTCCTTCGTTTTAGATTCAAGAGACTTTAGGAATTCTATGGCCCCTTCCAAGTAATTTACTGAAAAGTAATTCATTAAAAATGAATGATTTATGAGTAAGTGCCGTCATGATAATTAAAATTGGTTATCAGATAAGTTGCAAAGCTACTGTTTCCATATAAAGATACAAATTAATTTTCGCGTGAGGGACAGGCGTGGAAAACCCAAAGTGCCAAGGAACGAAGGCACGAGGATTTGGAACAGATGGCCCGACCCGAAGCCGGAACCGACGAAGGAAGGTGATGGCGAAGGGGCACGCCCTCTCTAAACAGCTCCAGACTCAGAAAAGCAGGCCGCTTGCGGAAGGACAGAATCGTTCGGGAAAATTGGCTTGATTCTCTTACCTTTGCGGCCCGTTTGCCATGATTTCGATAACTAATCTTTCTTTCCACTTTGGGGCCCGTGCGATGTACGACGAGGCCAATCTTCACATTAAACCCGGTGACAAAATCGGATTGATCGGCGCCAATGGTACCGGAAAATCAACCTTGCTCCGCATCATAACGGGTGAATACCAGCCCGATGGCGGCTCGATTTCGATGGCGAAAGATTGCTCCATCGGCTTTCTGAACCAGGATCTCCTCTCCTACCAGACGGAAGACAGCATTCTTCATGTCGTAATGCAGGCTTTCCAGCGGGCACTCGATGTGCACGAAGAAATGGAGAAGGTTCTGCACGAAATGGAGACCAACTACCGCGATGAGCTGGTGGAACAACTGGGTGAATTACAGGAAGAATACGAACGGCTTGACGGATTTACGCTGCAATCGAGGGCGGAAGAACTGCTCGAAGGTCTGGGTTTTCCTACGGCTGAACTGCAGGCGCCATTGAGCTCCTTTTCAGGAGGCTGGAGAATGCGGGTGATGCTGGCCAAACTGCTTCTGCAGAAACCATCGTTGCTGCTCTTGGATGAGCCAACCAACCACCTTGACTTACCGTCCATTAAATGGATTGAGGAATACCTCGAGCGGTATGAAGGTGCGTATATTGTGGTGAGTCACGATCGCTATTTCCTTGATAACACGGTGGATATCACAGTGGAAGTGGCCAATGCAAAACTGAATGTGTACGCCGGAAACTACTCTTTCTTCCTGGAAGAGAAGTCGCTGCGGAACGAAATTCAGAAAGGTGCTTTTGAAAATCAACAGGCCAAAATCCGCCAGACGGAACGGTTTATTGAGCGTTTCAAAGCGAAGGCATCGAAGGCCCGTCAGGTGCAAAGCCGGGTAAAAGCCCTGGCGAAAGTGGACCTGATTGATGATGTGGTGGATGAAAATGCCAAGGTGAACTTCAAGTTTTCGTTCGATGTACAGTCGGGCCGGAATGTGATCAACATTGAGCACATGAGTAAGGCATATGGGTCGAAAGTGATCTTCAAGAACTCGGAAGCACGAATTGAGCGGGGTCAGAAGATTGCGTTTATTGGTGCCAACGGAAAAGGGAAGTCAACACTTCTCCGGATCATCAACGGTTCGGAACCGTTTGATGGTGAGCGGGTGATGGGTTACAATGTGCGGGATACCTTTTTTGCACAGCACCAATTGGAGGCCCTCCGTCTGACCAACAACCTCCTGGAAGAACTGCAGCAAACCGGCACCACGAAAACAGAAATGGAACTTCGGGGAATTCTCGGCTGCTTTTTGTTTTCGAGCGATGATGTGTTTAAGAAAATAAAGGTACTGTCCGGAGGAGAGAAAAGTCGGGTGGCCCTGGCCAAAACACTTCTTTCCAACGCGAACTTCCTGTTACTGGATGAGCCCACCAATCACCTGGACATGGTTTCGGTGAACATTCTGATTCAGGCATTGCAGCAGTATCAGGGAACATTCCTGGTGATCAGTCACGATCGTTTCTTTGTGGAGCAGATTGCCAACACGATCTGGTTTATTGAAGACTACCAGCTGAAAGAATACCCGGGCACCTACGAAGAATACGAATACTGGCTGGAGGAACGAGCCAAAAATGCCACTCCGCTTCCGGTTTCACCTGAGAAGAAAGCCAAACCAGTTGAAAAGCCAGCCGAGCCGAAAAAGGAAAATACCTCGGGCAACCATTTGGTGAAAAAAGAAATCGAGTTTGTGGAGCAACTGATCAACGAACTGGAAATCAAGAAAGAAGACCTCGAAAAAGAAATGGCGCTTCCTTCTGTGTACGGTGATTTCAACAAACTGCAGACCACACAAACCGCCTACGACAAGGTTAAATCGGATCTGGATACGGCCACGAAAAAGTGGGAAGACCTGATTGAGAAGATCGGGTAATTCTCTGGTGAGTGGTTTGGAATGAGTGATGCTTTGATCTGCGTTTATTGCGCCTAATTATGAGTGTTGAATTATAAATGATGAATGATTCATTTATAATTCAACAGGCTTAACTTTCAAAAACCCGGAATAATACAATCTTCAGGAAACCCAACCTTATGGAAATACCGGTTGAAATCACGGACGGTACCGCCTTTTTCTATTCTGAAACAAACGGCTCGAAGATCAAGGCAATGCACTGATTATCCACTACTTGCAATTGATCATTTCGATCTGAAATTTTCAACCCTTTCGTTCTCTGAAATCACACCTATCGTTTTGGGAAATCATACCTATGGTTTTCGAAAATCATACCGTTGATTTCGGACAAACATACTGTTCTTTCTGAAGGACCATTTCAAGGACGAATTTGCGATTCCTTCCGTTTCCCGGAAAAGTTCAATGAAGGGCGATTCCGTCATTGGCAACGGCTGGTAAAAAAAGAAGCCCCGCTGGTTGGCGGGGCTTCAGATAAATCGTTTGATGCAGATTACTGCTTGATGAGGCGGACGGTTTTGCTGGCATCTTCGGTTACCACTTTGATCTGGTAAACACCTGCCGGAAGTGATTTCACGATATCGCTGAACTGGGCATTCACCGTTTCAAGTTCTCCACTCAAAGCACCGTTTTCACGGCCATCGGTTCCGATGATGCGAACATCTACATCCATTCCACTCAGGTTGCCATCGATGGAAATCTGTGCACCGGCAGCAGAAGGGTTTGGATACAACTGAACATCGGCATTACCCAACATTTCAATCCGGATGATCACAACCTGAGAAACGGTGGCAGTTCCATCCTGATGAGTGATCCGAATGCGATAGTAACTGTCTCTGGTCAGATTTCTGTCTGTGAATGAATAGAACGTTTCAGCAGCCTTGTCTACAGACGGTGATACAGTTCCAATATCGGTGAAGTTCTTCCCATCAATGGATTTCTCAACCCGGAATCCTTTCAGATCTTTCTGATCTGCCATTGTCCAGTTCAGAAGGCCGGTTCCATTGTCGTTGCGGCCACTGAATTTCAGAAGGCTGAGTGGCAAAGGATTGTTGAAATCAGCACCCGTAAACTGAGAGAAACTACTTACCCCAGACCAGATCGATACACGTGGATTGGTGGAAGAAACATCCTGAAGTAATCCAATATCAGTCCAAAGTGTCGCTACACTGGATCGTTTCCAGAGCTGCATATTTGAGACATCCATGCTGTTGTCATCATCTGAATGCCAGGTTAAAGTAAGATCACGGTTTGCTGTGGAAGGTTGAATGGATGGCTTTATTACCCAATTTCGGGTGATGGTAGTAAAACCGGTGCAACAAGGTTCTGTACTGGTAAGGGCAATTCCTGATTGCCGCGTTGCAATCACAGTACCCAAATCAGCACCTGCTGTCAATTCAACACCCATACCTCCAAAGGTTTCAGCTGCGACTCCAACAGTCCGGGTGGTGGATAGTTTTCCACGAACAAAATGTTCACCTCCTCCTACTGTTTCTGTGATGGTGGCAGTTGAACCAAGAGTTATACTATCCAGGGCAGATGCCTGAAGAATTTTACCCAGAATCACATTGAGCTTGCTGGAAATGGTTGGAGTTCCTGTGCTGTTGACATGGCTTGCATTGTTGATGTCCAGATTCCGGTATGTACCGTTTCCGCTCATATTTTGAAGGGCGGTTCCATTCATTTCAATTTTTCCGGTTCCAGACCCAATCGTTGTGCCCTGATTTACAACATCTGCTTTTGCATTGAGGACGGATGCTGTAGCTCCAAAATCCAGTGTTGTGGATGGGTCGATATTTACATCTCCATTGGCTGTAGCCGACTGACTTATGGATTTTGTTGATCCACCGGTTATCCAAAGCTGGTTGTAGGTCGCAACCAGTGTATTCAGTAAAGTTTCAGAGCCGGTTCCGGAATAGTCAATTTTTCCACCCAGAGTAGCGGTGGTGATTCCGTTGTCGGTATAGGTATTGAAACTACTGATATTGGTACCGCCAGTTTTTAAGGTTTGCCCATTTGTAAAACCAGCATCCACCCGAAGAGTATTTGTACCACCTCCGAGGGTGATAGCCTGTCCATTAAGGTCGAAAGTTCCGCCTTGCACCCGAACAATAGAACCACCAGCCAGGGAAGCCGTAAACGGCACTGATGCTGTCAGGGTGTTTCCACTTGTTTTATTCACAGTGAGCAGACAGAAATTGGTGTTCGTGCTTCCTTTGATGGAGCCATTAATGGAGCCATTGAAAGTTGTCAACCGGCTGTTGCAGGTGAAAGTTCCTCCATCGTTCTGGAAGTCACCCGCCACTTCAAGATCTCCACCCACAGAACCAGACAGCAGCATGGTTCCTTTCAGCCAGAGATTACCACCAACCTGGGTTGGAGCTGTCATGTTTGCTCCACCGGCAGATGTCATATCGTACGTGGATCCGGATTGGATAATAAGGCTGTCTGCAAGAGTGTGAGTAAATCCGGTTCCGTTAAATCCGCAATACAGAGTTGTATTGTTGGTTACTTCTACTTTTTGAACTGTTGCAGGATCCCACTCAGTATTACGGTTGAAGGTTCCTCCACCGGAATACATCAGTTTTGAACCAGGCTCATAAATCGGTGCATTACCAGTAACAAAGCTTCCTGCTCTAAGCTGGAAAGTACCGGAAAGCTTGCCACGCAAAGCACCACCTCCAAAATCTATTCCACTGCTTGGTGCCAGACGAATGTTGTGGAAATTGGTTTGAACCGTTCCGACAACTGAACCTGGAGAAGTTCCAAGGAAGTCGATGGTACTGGTTCCACGGCTGAATGTTCCGTTGTTGGTGAAGGTACCTCCATCGGTGTATTCCAGGGTTCCGGTATTGGCATTGAACGTT
>DAIOVD010000148.1:0-1116 GCA_036759185.1 Catalimonadaceae bacterium
CGTATCAAAGTCCGGAAAGCATTGAATTCGACTATGCCAACAACCGTTGGTTTATAGCAAACAATGGTGGCAACAACATACTCACCCGGAGCAGTGAAACTGGCGCCCTTTCCATTTTTGCACCAAATGGATTTGCTGGAGGCGGTCCTCACGGCTTAGAAATTGTAGAAGATACATTATATGCCTGTGCCGGTGCGAGTTTGCGGGCCTACAACATCAACACCGGAGCGTTGGTGTTTACGACCAACCTGGGCGCCACATTCCTGAATGGCATCACCCACGATACGTCCGGGAATCTTTACATTACCGATTTCAGCGGCAACAAAATATTTCGCTTCAACACAAAAACCCGTAAATACAACACATTTGTATCAGGTGGGATAACAAGTCCGAATGGAATCATTTATGATCGGGAAAACAACCGCTGCGTTTTTGTGCAATGGACTGGTGCCATTCGTGCGGTATCGCTTGTTGATTCCAGCGTTTCTACGTTGGTTGCCTCAACCGGCTTAAGCAGCATTGATGGAATTGCACGGGATGGAACAGGAAACTATTACCTGTCTTCCTGGAGCCCTACACGAATTACCCGTTACACGAATGACTTCACGACCGCCACCACAGCCGTTGGCACAGGGATGGGTCTGAGTAATCCGGCCGATATTTTTTACAATGTCCTCACGGATACGTTAGGGGTTCCCAATTCGGGTTCCGGTAACAACACAACCTATTATTATTTTGGAGCTCCGACATCAGTCAATAATTTGGTACGCGATGAATTTGCCTTTTCAGTCACACCAAACCCTGTATCGGGCAATTCCGAAATCCGGTATCAGATGGTGAGAGAGGGAAATGTGCAAATAGATATATTGGATAGCTCCAGGAAAAAGGTGAAGACCCTTATCAGCGAAAACCAGGCTAAAGGGTCTCATGCCATCAACTTCCAGAAATCAAATCTCCCGGCCGGATTGTATTTCATCACAATCACAAACGGAAACAACACGGCAACTACGAAAGTCGTGGTCACTGATTAACGCACTAAAAAGTCTCTTGCCTATTCCCAGCGGCTTATTTAAGTGAGATAAATGCACAGGCACCAACAACAATAAGAGTTCACAA
>DAIOVD010000148.1:1216-10291 GCA_036759185.1 Catalimonadaceae bacterium
TCCAGATGCCAGTGAATCCGGGCGCCGGGTTGACGGTGGGCCACCTCAAAAATGCACTTGCCGGTCTGGCCATCCAGCTCCACCGGAATGAAAATACGGTTTGATTTCTTTGGGTAAATCATCTCCATCATCATTGAACCTGTGGCTGTGTTGCACCCTTCCAGAAATGAAGGTAGTGTGTGATAGTCGGGGTTGCGGGACTTGTAATACCACTCCATCACCGGAGGCAGAATAAACCATGGACGGTGTTGCATTTTCTCCGTCGGGTAACAATCGCTGTTCACCCGATGTTGGCCTCCGGCGTCGAGGTGCACCATCTGGTGATACCGGCACACTTGTGACCGGCTTCCATGTTTGGGTATCCAGACAGAGTCGGCCGGCTGGCAAAGTTCGTGGGCCAGAGCACCACTTTTCCGGCAGACCAATGCTTTATCCATTTCACTGAAGGGCATCTGAAACCATTCCTGAGCCGGAGGGAGCGTCCGGAATATATCAAACATCACAGGGGCAGCCGTCTCCACTCCTACCAGTCCGGGTCGGCCTTCGCCATCGGCATTTCCAACCCAGACCGCGACCACAAACCGGGGTGTCATCCCGATGGCCCATCCATCCCGAAATCCGAAACTGGTTCCCGTTTTCCAGGCAATCCGTTGGGCAGAAGCAAACTGTTGCCAAAGCAATTCTTCACCCGGCCGCATCACTTCTTCCATGGCCTCCAATGTGTGGTACACAGCTGCCGAATTGAAAATATGTGCCTTAAACAGAGTTGGCATCGTTGAAGAAGGACGGGTCTCATTTTGAATCCGGGGTGGGTGAATGTCGGCCTTGTTGTACCGTCCGTTATTCTGACGGTGGTGCATCAATACCCGGCCCATACTGGCATAGATCCCAGCCAGTTCCCACATCGAGTTTTCTCCACCACCGAGTATCAGTGACAACCCGTAATGGCCTGGTGGTTTGGGAATTGTAGAAACGCCCAATTGCCGGAGCCGGGCATGAAAACGCTCCGTCCGGTATTGCTGCAACATCCGGACAGCGGGAATGTTCAGCGAACGGGATAAGGCCTTGGAAGCGGGCACGGCACCGTCGTAACTGAGGTCGAAATTCTGTGGTTTGTATCCGCCGATCTGGGTGGGCACATCCGCAATCAGGGATTTTGGCAGAATGAGTCCGTCGCTGAGCATGGCTTCATAAAGCAATGGCTTGAGGGTACTTCCCGGACTGCGGGGAGCGGTTATGACATCTACATGGCTGTCGAAATCGGGGCGATCGGGTTGATACACATTGCCTACATAGGCCAGGACATTTCCCGATTCTACGTCCATCACCATGGCCGCTGCATTGTTGATGCCGTTGGCTCTCAGATGTTGGTGGTGGCGGAAAAGCAGATCGGCGATACGGGTTTGCATTTCCATATCAAGGGTCGTCTGCAAGGACTGATTCTCTGTTGCCTGAAACGAAATCTTATGTGATTTGAGGGATGAAAGAAGATGTGGCGCCAGTTGCGGAAGTGACAAAGGCTTATCAGGAATGTTTTCCAGTTTTGAAAGCCGGTTGGTTTCGGCGTCGATGATTCCGGCATTCTTTAATTTGTCTAGCAACCGGTCACGTTTTGTTTTCAGGGAAGAGCGATTTCGTCCCGGATGCATGAGGGATGGCGTATTGGGCAGAACAGCGAGGGTGGCGAGTTCTGCCCAGGAAAGCTCGTATGGATGGCGGCCAAAGTATCGCCAGGATGCCGCACCAATCCCAACCACATTTCCACCAAACGGAGCATGGCCGGCATAGAGCTGAAGAATTTCTTCCTTGGAATACCGGCATTCCAGACGGAAGGCCTGCACGAATTCCAGCATTTTCCAGCCCAGATTTCGTTTCCGTTTTCCATGCGACAAGCGTACCACCTGCATGCTGATGGTACTTGCTCCACTCAACACTTTCCCTGCCCGGGCATTCTGGATCACGGCTCTTCCCAAAGCAAGAAAATCCACACCCGGATGATGGTAAAACCGCTGATCTTCAAACAGAATGAGAGCCTGCTTGTAACGTGGAGGAAGGCTATCCCGAAACGGAAACCGCCATTGTCCGTCCTGCGAAATCCGGGCCTGAAGCAGTTTGCCGTTGCGATCGGTGAGTACCATTGAATAGGGCACATCGAACAGTTGCTGAGGCAGGGAAAACCAGAAGGCCGCCACCAGCACAAGACTGATGACGGTTAATCCCATTCGGTGTTTACGAACCCATCGACCGATGCGCCGGATCATTGGTCTGAAGATCAGGCTTTGGGTTTGCGGGGCGTAACCGATACCCGGAATCCACCATTCCGTGCAAACACATCGCCGTTGTACATCGCTTCTGTGGTGACAGAAGGCAGAATATAATTCCCGATATAGGCCGCATGAAGCAGCATATAGAAGGTTTTCGACTTGCGGTAAGGAAGATCAAAGAACGTGTAGACACGGTCATCCCGCACATCTTCATAATCCGGAACTGAAGCATTGGCAGGTAAAAGACTTCCTTCCATTCGGGTATTCCGGATCTCCCACCCTGCGGGGAATACCTGGTTGATGGCCATTTGCAGATAGTCGTCAGAGAAAACACCGGTGTGGGTCACAGTTACCTCCGCCATGAATTCAGTTCCCTGTTCCAGACTGGTGACATTGATTTCCTTTTTCTGGTTATCCAGATAGCGGACCTGCAGATTGACATTGTTGTTCAGACTGCTGTTGTCGCCCTGTTCCGGCTGTCCTCGGGATACAATCCTTGTGAACAGTAGTTGTTTCCCAGAGGTATTCCGTACCTGAACCGGAATCGCAGCCAGGGAACCAACCGGTACCGGAATGAGACAAACACTCCGGTTGCCTGTAAATTTCTGATTCTTACCGGAACCAATTTTATACTCGAAGGCAAGGGTTTTATCTTTTTGGGATTTCCCGCTGTACCGGGCGACGGCAATCAGGGCCATTGCGGTACTCTGGGTGGAATACCAGCGGGCCGAGCCAAGTTTACCACTGATGCGTTTCAGCATTTCGTGGGCACGGAAATCCTGTCCTGTTGCAGTCAGCGTTGTGAGAATAAAGGCTTCATCCCTCAGATCGGATCCATAGGTGTAGCCATATTCCACATACGGATCCATTGAAAGTGGCAATCCTTTGGTGAGATCGAGAGCAGTTGATTTTTGCCCGGCCAGAGCATACGCGGCAGCCAATGTCCAGCGGGTGGCTGTCGAGAGGTTTTTCTGCTCTTTCAATCGATTCATCGGACCCATTTCCGGATCCCTTGCCAATGCCAGAGTGTAGAGGCGATAAGCCTGCATGAGCTGGCTGCTTTTGTTATCAGTGGCTGACCATTGCGAAGCCTGTGATCGTTGGTATGATTTCCAACTGCTGAGGAAATTAAGTGGCAAAGCATATCCCTTGTTCTGAGCTTCCACCATAAAATGTCCGGCGTAACTGCTGCCCCAGTCGTCGGCATTCAGGTTCCCTCCCGGCCAGTAGCTTAATCCGCCGTTGGATTGCTGAAAACCTTTCAAACGATGAATACCAGCCTTGATGTTGCGGTCGATTTCAGAGATACGTCCCGGTGACAAATCGAGCAGGTCGCCAAGAGCCAGCTGTGGAAAAACAGAAGACGTTGTCTGCTCCACACAACCATAAGGGTAGTGAATGAGGTATTCCAATCGTTTTTCAAGATTCAAAGGTGGAAGTGACGATACTTCCAGACTGGCCGTGTTGGTTCCGGGAGTTCCAGGAGGTTTGAAGGAAGAATTCCATACCGAACCTGCGGCAATGCTGCCTTCTTTCACTTCCGTCACATAAGGATTCGGATTGCGGATATCCAGTTCCACATCATAATAAGACGTTTCAGAACCGCTGCTCACTTTCACTTTCACCTTTCCGATGCCATTGAGGTTTTTTGATTTCAGACGGAAATTCACTACCTGATCCCCGATTTCAGTGAATGAAATGGCCTTTGTTGCCGGACCTGATATTTCGAGCAGGTTGTTCGATTCAATCTGCACGTTCACATTCCGGATGGATTTCTCCATCGCAAAAACGGTCACCGGAATATTCACTTCTTCACGCATGGCCAGCATTCTTGGCAATGTTGCCAGCACCATCAACGGCTTTTTCACCGGAACGGCCTTCTCTGAAAATCCATACGCACCTTGTTGGGCCGCCACTACCATCAGACGGACGGAACCCACATACGGTGGCAGCTTGATGGCATGGGTTGCCGAGGCTCCTTTCTCCAGCGTAAACGGCCCGAGGAATTTCACCACCGGCTTAAAACGATTGGCCTTTTTAGCACCACCTTTCTTGTTCATTCCTTCATCCCCTCCAATCGACAGAATCCGGTCCATCGAAACGCCAAAGGCACCCATCACATAGTCATACAAATCCCAGGTTTTCACACCCAGTGCTTCCCGTGCATAGAAATGCGCATGCGGATCCGGAGTCTTGAATCTGGTCAGATCCAGAAGACCTTCATCCACCAGAGCAAGGGTGTAGGTCATCGGTTTTCCTGTGGCTTCCGAAACCTGAATTTTCGATATTTCCTCCGGCCTCATACTGGCGGGTGCCTTGATCTGTGGTTGTAAAATGGTGGTTGGATCTTCCACCAGAACCGGCACCACACCGTACATCCGGATCGGGAGATTGTTGTTGGTCTGGGCATGAGGCTGCAGCAAACTCACATGAACAAACACATTGGGCAACATAGCCGAAGTTGCTTTGAATGAGAACTTTGTATTCCCTTGCGTGACATCGGTCCAGTAGGTTTCAATCACCTTGGTTCCCGACTCCACACTGATGAGGGCCCGTCCTTCTTTACCGGTTGGAATGTTGAGTACCACATCTTCCCCGACTTTATATCCGGGCTTTGTGGAAGTGAAATTCAGGTAAGCAGCCTCGTTGGCTCCATCTTTGGGTGCCCGTCCGTATTCAGATGGCCAGTCGATGTAGAGGACCTTTCCAGTTGAGTGACCACCTCCGGCTACGTCCTGCACTTTGAGCAGATAGCGGCCCCAGTTGGGATAGTCGATGCGCAGTTTCCAGTTGCCCTTGCCGTTGATCAGCTGCACATCGGAAGTCTGGATGGGATTGTGGTAGCTTTCTTCGGAATAGGAACTCAGATCATCGTAGGTGCGATCCCACCAGAAACGCCAGTCCATCCGGTACAAAGTAACTTTCACCCATTTTGATTCGGCAACCAGTTTACCATCCGGATCGAGGGCCACGATGGAAATATTGTGACTGGTGTCGGTTTCCAGTTCCTGCCTGTAGCCTTTGGATTCCGGTGTTTTGATCCCAATGTAGGAATCGTAAGGGTGATACGGAATTGTGAACCGGTCGATGCTGTAGTTTCCTCCCGTTTCGAAGACTTTGGTGAGAAGATTCACATTGATCATACCGGGTGCTTTCTCTCCTACGTCAAACGGATGTTCCACTTCGGCTGTCCCGTTTTCATCGAGTTTACCCTCAAATATCTTTTCGCTTTCGGCACTGAAATCCCGGCTGGGATCATCAAATACATAGGTTTCATATTTCGGGAAGGTCGTGGTGGTTTTCGAAAAAGAAGCTTCCACGGTTGCATCCAGATTCCGGGCCGGAGCGCCATGCAGCCAGGTAGACCGGAGAGTCGATTTAAGTGGCTCACTTTTACGAATGGATGTTTTGGCAAATCCCAGATTGATCTTCAACCGGTTGGGTTGAACGGTTTCAATACGGATGGTCTTTGTAAACGTGGCCCCGCCGGCTTTCACTTTGGCGATCCAACTTCCGGTCGGCGCATCGGAACTGGTGAAGGTGTGGAAATTGTAGAAACCATTGACCTGCCGGTTGTTCACCATCCGTTTGTACAACTGCCCTTGTGGAGTGAACAACTCAAACGTAACCGGATGGCCCAGCGGAAGTGGTGAAAGGCGGTCGTCAAGCAGAAACATCGTAAAGAGCGAATCGCCGGGCCGCCAGACACCACGTTCTCCATAAATAAAGCCTTTGATCCCTTTCTGCACTTCTTCTCCACCAATATCAAACCGGCTTAGGGAAAGAGAAGAACCATCGTCCAGTCTGAGATATCCCCGTTGTTTTCCTTTTTTGGCGATCAGTAAAAAAGCCTTGTGTTTTGGTTTGATCCGGGCGGTTCCATCGGAGGAAGTGACCGCCTTGCCTACCAGTTGTTTCTGGTAATCATACACTTCGAGGCTGATTTCGCCCTGGGTTTCCGTGCTGCGAAGATCCGTGACGGCAAAGAACAATTCCCCGTCGGTACCCTGTTTGGCGATGATGCCCAGATCGGATGCCATCACATTTCTCGCCACCCAACGGCTCGAGTTAAAGTAGGATTTGGAGCAGGGATTGTCGCGTTCATCCCAATCGTAATCTTCTCCATAATACTCTTCATCATATTCATATTGATTCTGTGCTGCCTGGTCGTATTCATTTTCCAGACTCTCAAGATTTCCCTCTTCCACCTCTTGTTTACCAAACACATTGCTGGTATCGTTCTGACAACGGTACAACGAATAGCCAGGCCTGAAGGAGAATTTTACATTGTAAATGGCACCCGGTTCCGTTTTGATGATGGTGCTTAAATCGAGAGCAAACCGGTTGGGGCGATGCAGATCCAGCAATTTGTTGTCATCCAGCCGGACGGTTTTCCTTGCCAGAGGACGGCCCACCCGTTTCAGTTCATAACTGCCGTCAAGCGTATTGATTTGCAGAAACTGGTCGACATTGTTTTCAAAGATCTTGATGATGGTTACATCCACGGCTTTCAGGTTGACGGCTTCGAAAGGAAGAACCAGCTGGGCACTATTGGGAATGATGACACCCTTGCCCAGAATCCTCACCGATGGCAACACATCAGCAAACGTGAGCTGGGTCTCGAACTCCTTCGGCATTTTATAGCCCATGATGTTCTGAATCCCGGTTTCAACCCGAAGCACCTGGGTCCCGATGATGTGGCTTTGCGGATAGACACGAACCTCATTCCGGTCGATGGTGAACCGGAATTCATTCTGGCCCATGTTGTTCAGGTAGATTAACCCTTCCAGATTCTGGTCAGGCAGAAGTGGGTCAGAAAATCGGACCGAAATGTGCTGATCTTCACCGTCTGCGACGAGGGCAGCCATTACTTTAAAATCGCCAAGAGCCGGAATGTTGATTTCCTTTTCCCCGGACTTTTGCACGCCGGCCTTCTCCCCGTTCCAGGCAATGCGGACGCTGGTTTCCGATTCTTTGCGGACCAGGCTATCGAGTGTAAACCGATGGGAGCGATTGTCGGGCTGGTGCTCCCATTTCACCCGGATGTTTTTGCCTTCATGGGTTGCTGAAAAGATGGATTCAATGGTCTGAGGCAATTCCACATCGGCGGAAGCAAATTCACCGGAAATGCGCTGGTAAATGAGGGAAGTGGGGTCGATGGCTTCCATCAATGGTTCCGTCATTTCGAACGATTGCGGAATGGTCTGGAAAGTGAATACAAAATCGGAAAACTCAACCGGCACCATCATTAGTTTACTCAGGTGAAACCGGACCTGAAATTCAGTGCCTGTAGGCAGCCATTTATCCGGTACAAACTCAATTGTGCTTGCGTCGGTCCATCGGATTTTCCCGTCTATTTCCGGTTCGATTTCAAACAGATCGGCGGGAATGGCCTGAGGATGCAACGAGTCGTGGAATGCAGAAGCCAGTTGAATCCGGATGGCGGCATCGCGACTGATTACTCCTGAAGAATGTCCCGAGATGTAAGTTGAAAAAGCGGGATTCCGGCTGTTGAGGGCCGGATCAATCTTTTTTGTGCGTGACAAATAAGCTGCGGCAAAACCCACCACAACCAAAGCCAATAAATAATACTGAAAGGGTTTTACGGATGCCCAGGAACCAGGAAGCGTTGCCATAAAATGGAAATAAGAAAAAGCGTGAAAGGAAGGAGGAGATGAAAAAAAACGGTCGGGATGGGTGGTGCTTAGAAGCGGTGAATTAAACGCAAAACAGTGATTCAAATTCAGGTTTGATGCCCGGTTTGAAAAATATTTTTTTTGATATGGAAAAGAGTCTGGTTGCTGTCTGGACTAAACTGAACTGAAACGAAAAAGTTCTTGATTACAGACACAGAAACCAGCGGAAAATCCGTTCTTTAGCCAATCATTTTTAACTCGATGCACTGGATTTCCAAACTACTGACCGGGCTTGTTGCGGTTCAGCACCTCTATATTCTCTGGCTTGAAATGTTTGCGTGGACTACCCGCGGCAAAAAGACCTTCCGCAGTTTTCCGGAGCATTTGTTTGAGCCTACAAAAGCACTGGCCGCCAACCAGGGATTGTACAACGGTTTTCTGGCAATGGGACTGTTTTGGTCGCTCTTGATTCAGGATGCCGAATGGAGCCGGAACATTGCGATTTACTTTCTGGGCTGCGTGGCAGTGGCAGGTATGTATGGCGGATATTCAGCATCACGAACCATCTTTTTCATTCAGGGAATTCCTGCTTTGCTGGCTTTGGCCACGATGTTGATTATTTGATTTTACATCGGGAGTTGAAAGAGATTTAACGCTGAGAATCACTGAGAAACACATTGATCTGCAACCCTCTGTGGTTCTCTTTGTATTTGCTCTTTTCCTCTGCGGTAAAATCTAACTCTTTTTTGGCAGCCACAAACAACACTTCTCTTACCATGAGTCAGGTAAGGAAAATTCTGAAAATTCCCTCTGATCTGACTTCTTTGCACCATGACTCGCTGGCTACAGGTGAAATGGCAGAACTTCCGGATGAAACGGATCGTGAAAGACGATTTCGTTGCCCGGCTTCCATCGACCGTGGTGGGCGAAGGCATGATGAACGAAGGGAATCTTTACTTGTTCGACTTTGCCATCCGAAACCTTCCTTCTGAAGGACAGATTCTTGAAATCGGGTCTTTCGGCGGCCTGTCAATGAATCTCCTTCTGCATCTTCTCAAAAAATACGGTAAGTCACCCACCGTTTTCAGCTGCGATCCCTGGCTTTACTCCGGTTACCACGACCGGACGGAACCTTTTCCAAATCACATTGACGGAAATCCGGATGTTCTAAGGAC
>DAIOVD010000149.1:0-10287 GCA_036759185.1 Catalimonadaceae bacterium
TTTACTTTCGGTTCCTGAAACACCAAGCGGCTCCAAAAGGGCCGCTTTTTTTGTTGCTGAAAATATCTCAACCATCAACAAGTTTCCGGAAAAAAAGGAACATGATTTTCATGCCCAGCCAACCCTGGATTTTGTTCTGATTTCAAAAAGAGAATTCCATGGTGGATGTCAAAAAAAAAGGCCACCCTTTTCAGGATGGCCCAATATTTGGTTTTTTTGAAAATCAATTAATTTTCAGACTTCACATTGATAGTAACACTTCCAGAAGTTCCATCCACGATGGTTGCCACGTGAATAAGACCCATTTTACCAGACTTGTTTTTGAATGCATAAACTCCATCGGCTTCAAGAGCTACCTTCTGAGGAGAAGTAGTTGAAAGAGCAACACCTGTGAAGTTGCCAGCCCATGAACCAGTCTCGCTTGTAAATTCAGAAGGAGTAAGTGTGGTTTTAACGAAGTAGGATTCTTCAGCACCTGCTGGCACACCAGACAAACCTTCAGTTCCTCTTTGTTTGTAGGAAAGAATTGTTGGTAAAGCAACCGGAGACCCTAACGCTGCATACGTAATATCAACATTGGCAGGTGTAGCACTTGCAGCAGTACCTGACAAAACCTCGCCAGACAATGAATTAAAGTATGAACCTGCAGAATTCAATTGAGCTCCCAACAATTTTGCAGACCAGCTGTTCACTACTTTACCAGTGAAAGTGGCTGTTGTGCTTCCGCCTGAAGTCGCTGCAACAACTGTAATTGTCCAGGCAGTTCCTCTTTTAGCATCGGATGGAAGCGCTACTTTCACAATATTGGAACCATCATAGGCGGTTTCAATGTCAGAATTTTTTGTGTAATTAATTTCCTTGTTTGAGTTGTTGGCATCTTTTACGGTCAAAGACTTAACTGCGCTGGAGTTGTCTGTGTAACTCAATGTTGCTTTCAAAGAAGTATAGTCATCATCCGACGCTAAGTCCATAGAAAATGACACTGTCTCATTTGAATTGAAAGATGCAGAAGACGCTCCTCCGGAAGTAAAAGTTAAAGTTGGTGCCGGAACATTTTCATCATCCTTTGAACAGGAAGTGAAACCGATCATTCCAGCAATAAAAAAGTAAGCCAGATTTTTGAATTGGACTTTCATAGACTCTTGATTTTGTTGTAGTTAATAATGTTTACAAAATTAGGCTGCAAATATACACCCCTATTGACCGAACCATGCAAACCTTTTTCACTACTTTTCTTAGATTTGCCTCAGGTTTAAGAACTGTTGGAATTCATTAACAAAGTGTTAAATCAAAATCTATTGAAACTGAAACTATTCATTTTTGGGCTTATTATTTGCCTCTCTGCCTTCAGTTGCAGAAGCACCGGAATCCACAAAGGCAGGAAAATTCCAAAAAACGGCCCGATACCCTGCCCGATAAAAGATTGCTGACACCTCACACCGAATGATACACAACATGAAACATTTTCTGATTCTTCTGATCCTTGCCTTTATTCCTTTTTACTCGTTCGCACAGAAAAAACCTTCTAAAACAAAAGCGAAAAATTCTCCGCAGAAAGTCAAAGAACAACCTTCAGATCAAAAGTCCGGCAACTTCAGGGTGATTGAATCACAGGAGGCCAGGTATAATGGAACAGATGAAGAACTGGTTTTGTTCTTCATGCAAAATATACACTATGACTCACTGGCAGTGCGGTCAAATGCCGAAGGCCAGGTGATGATAAGCTTTACAGTAAATCCTGATAGCACCATCAGCAACCCAACCATAGTTCAGAAATTCGGGTACAATGTGGACGAGCAACTTATCCCGATTGTATCACGTTTAAAATTTATTCCGGCTCAGATGAATGGAGTTGTTATCCGCTCCAATCACATCATTTCAATTCCTCTTCGGGCATATTTTCATTGAGCCAAAACGCTAAACCACTAACAGACAGATCAAATATTTGGTTTGGTATTCAAAAATCAAACCTGTTTCTTTGCACTCCTTTTTTCGAGAACAGACAATAAAATGGCGATAATTACCAAAATCAGAGAACGTGCAGGCTTAGCGGCTGGAATCGTGGCTCTGTCTTTAGGACTTTTTGTGGTTGGCAGCGATCTGCTGACATCCAATTCAAGCTTATTCAGTAGCAAACAGGTTGTTGGTGAAATCAACGGTGATAAAATCTCTCTGGAAGAATACCAGAAAGAAATCGCACAACTGGAATACGATTATGCAGTTCAGCAAGGAAAAAACCCAGGTGAGCAGGAAATGCAGGGTCTGCGTGAGCAGGCCTGGAACCAATTGATATTCAAAAAAGTTTTCCTGGCAGAATCTGACAATGTTGGAGTTCAGGTTTCTGATGACGAAAAAATTGATATGGTGCAGGGAAAAAACATTCACCAGGCAATCAAATCAACGTTCGTTGATCAGACAACCAAAGAATTCAACAAGTCTTTGGTTGAGAATTTCCTAAAGAACATAGATCAGGCTCAGCCTCAGCAAAAAGCTGCCTGGTATAACTTCGAAGCCAAACTTCCTGAAGATCGAATTCGTACCAAGTACGAGGCTCTTTTGACGAAAACCAATTATGTAACAACAGCAGAAGCTAAACGGGAATACGAAAGCCAGGCTGCTAAAGCAGACTTTGAATATGTCTATGTGCCTTTCTCCTCAATTGTTGATTCGACCATTAAGGTTTCAGATGAAGAGTTGAAAGATTACCTCAAGGCTCATCAATTCAAATACAAATCTCAGGATTCCCGGGCACTGGAATACGTTCAGTTCATGATTCAGCCTAGTAAAGATGATTCCACTTATTTCCAGAATGAACTTTCTGAGTTAAAAGCAGAATTTGAAAAACCTGAAAATGATACTGCATTCGCAAAAGCCAGAACAGATGGTAAGGATTCATATAAATCTATGAATGTAAGCGAACTGCCTAAAGAACTGACCACTGACCTTGATGCTATCCAGAAAGGAGGAGTTTATGGTCCGTATCTTTCAGGTTCGACTTATACACTTTACAAATTGATTGACAAAATCAACGAAGGCGATTCATATGCAAAAGCCTCACATATTCTGTTTAAGCCAAACAGTCCAGATGATACCGCAAAAGCAGGTGCAAAAAAACGTGCACAGGCAGTTCTTGCCCGAATTAAAAAGGGAGAATCTTTTGAAGATCTGGCAAAAACTTATGGTACAGACGGAACCGCTTCTCAGGGTGGAGATCTTGGATGGTTCGGTGAAAATAAAATGGTGAAGCCTTTTCAGGATGCCGTGTTCAATTTTCCTTCAAAAGGCCTTTTGCCAGAAGTAGTGGAAACCGATTTTGGATACCATATCATAAAAGTGACCGAACCAAAAACGAATCTAAAATACAAAGTGGCAAACATTGCCCGCAATATTTCAGCAGGAGATGCAACCAAAGATGCCATATATCGCCAGGCCAATGAATTCAAAAGCAAAGCGAATACCCAGGCTGAGTTCGATAGTTCAGTGAAGAAAAACACGAAGCTTGTAAAAATTACTGCTCAGTCACTCCAGAAAAATTCGACTTACGTAAATGATATTCCGGAAGCCAGAAATCTGGTAATCTGGGCGTTCTCGGATGAAGAAAAAATTGGCGCCATCAAATTGTATGAATTCAACG
Source organism: Catalimonadaceae bacterium (assembly GCA_036759185.1). Lineage (GTDB taxonomy): Bacteria > Bacteroidota > Bacteroidia > Cytophagales > Flexibacteraceae > CAMDMI01. The sequence goes on from DAIOVD010000149.1 coordinate 3,635, forward strand.
ATCGCTATGTTGTTGCTGTGAAAACAAAAGAAACCAACGAAGGCGAAGCAAAGCTGGAGGATGTAAAAGATATGGTGAAAATGGAAGTGATCAAGCAAAAGAAAGCTGCACAGATCATTGCAAAGCTGAAAGGTAAAACTGTTCAGGAAATGGCAACTGCATACGGACAGGGAGCTGTGAGCAATGTGGCAGCCGGAATTTCTCTATCTGCCAGTAACATTGGAGATTTTGGATATGATCCGATTACAGTTGGCGCTGCCATGGGATTAAAACCAAATGTGACATCCAAGCCATTTACAGGCGAAAACGGAGTTGGCGTAATCAAAATGACCAACTTTACTCCAGCACCTGAAACCAAAGATTTTTCATCCTACAAAACACAGATCGAGCAAAAATATCAAAGCCGTGGACAGTACTATATTACTGAAGCACTGAAAGAAATTGTGAAGGTCAAAGACAGCCGCGTCAAATTTATGTAATCAAAAAAAAGGCCTCTGAAAAGAGGCCTTTTTTTTGAGCTTTGAAGTTAAATCCAATCCGTAGAATTATCAAAATACTTCTGACTCTCAAACTCCGGACTATTTTTAGTAGGTACGTAATTGCTTTCCCAGCAGGCCATTGGAGGAAGACTCATCAGAATAGATTCGACTCTTCCGTTTGTTTCAAGTCCAAATTTCGTTCCCGCATCATAGACAAGGTTAAACTCAACATACCGTGACCTTCTGTGGAGCTGCCAGAACTTCTGTTCTGGCGTAAATGGAGTATCCTTTCTCCTGGCCATTAGAGTAGTGTATATAGGCGCAAATGCAGATCCTACCTGTTTTGTGAATTCCCACAGCTTTGCGAAATTCTCTGGTTCCTTTGCCGCCAGTCGGTCGTAAAAAATGCCCCCGATTCCCCTTGTTTCATTTCGGTGACGAATGTAAAAATAGGAATCTGCTTGCGATTTATATTGGGGATACCAGCTCATATCAAATTGATCGCACACTTCTTTTAATGCTGAATGAAAGAACACCCCGTCTTCATGGAAAACATAGGAAGGAGTTAAGTCTATTCCTCCTCCAAACCAGGAGTTCCCATCTGACAATTCAAAATACCGAACGTTCATGTGAATAATGGGGACAAATGGGTTCCGGGAATGAATCACAATTGAGACACCGGTTGCAAAAAAATCTTTCGCATCAGACTGAAAACTTCTTTTAATGGGTTCCGGGGTTTCTCCATGAACAGCTGAGAAATTAACGCCTCCCTTTTCAATCACAGATCCATCTTTCAGAAGTCGGGTAATGCCACCACCACCACCAGGCCTTTCCCAATGTTCTTCACTAAAAATACCGGAGCCATCCTCCTTTTCAAGTGCCTGAATAATAGAAGACTGAAGTCCTCTGAACCAGTATTTTATTTCGTCTTTTCTTTCCATAAATAATCGGTCGCAAATTGAGGAAAAGTTCTTTCTGTGATTCTATTAAATTTTTTTGCCCTCGAATGAAACCTGATTCTAAGATTATCGTTAGGGCTAAACTTGCCCTAAAAAGTATTAAAAGTAGGTTTGGCATTGAAAAATGGGCTTTCTTTGCCATAAGCAATCCACTGCCTGAAATGGCCAGTCTGAATGTCGAACGAATTATTATTTTTTACATCTTTTCTGTTTTTCGTTGCCCTCATGATCTTTCTGGATCTTGGGGTTTTCAGTAAAAACAATCACGTCGTTCAATTCAAAGAAGCGGCATCCTGGTCAGTAGTCTGGATATTATGTGCCACCGCCTTTTATCTTATTCTTGACACGAGAGGCGATCTCATCCACGGAATTGATTCCTACCAGAAACTAGAAATTCTTCATAAAAAGTATGCAGACCATGTCATCTTGGTCCCCGGCAATTTTGAGCAAAGTCTGCAGAACTACAGAGACAATATGTCCCTGGAATTTATCACCGGATATCTGGTTGAATACGCTCTATCTGTCGATAATATTTTTGTCTTAATCCTCATTTTCTCTTCATTTGGAGTACGAGAAAAATACTTTAAAAAGGTCCTTTTCTGGGGAATTTTAGGAGCCGTCATTCTTCGATGTATTTTCATTTTCATTGGTTCTGCTTTGCTTCAGGAATTCAGCTGGATTATGTACCTGTTCGGAGCATTCCTGGCCTTTACTGGAATCCGGATGTTTTTTGAAAGCGGTGACGATGATAAAATTGAAACCGACAAACACCCGGTCGTTCAGATTATTTCTAAAATCCTTCCGGTATTTCCCCGCTATGTTGGTGAGAACTTTTTTGTAAAAAAGAATGCAAAGTGGATGGCAACTCCACTTTTTGTTGTTCTGATGATCATTGAATTCACAGATCTAATCTTTGCAGTTGATTCAGTTCCAGCTGTGTTTTCAGTGACGAAAGACCCCTATCTGGTGTTCTTTTCCAATATTTTTGCTGTGCTTGGGCTTAGGTCTATGTTCTTTTTCCTTGCCAACATCCTGCATATTTTTCACTATCTCAATATTGGCCTGGCTGTTCTACTCACTTACATCGGCTCAAAAATGCTGGCTCACAACTGGCTTAAATCGATTGGTTTTACCAATGCCCATTCCTTATACATCATTATTGCAATTCTGGCCATAAGCATCTTAGCCTCAGTCCTATTTCCCAAAAAGAAAGAAGAAGAAGTTGCAGTAAATTCCCGGACCGAAGAAGAACCAACCCCTGAACATATCTGAATCAGCCAAAATTGATGTGGCATTCTCAACAATGCCCCGGAAATGCAATAAAACTTCACGCAACTAAAAAGCCGGCAACTACGGAGCTACCAGATGTATGGGTACCCTGTAATTGCCGGCGACTTCATGATTAGGTATCGAGTTTCAATACACCTACATCCTGGTATGAATTCGTTCAGCCCAAAGTTGAGATGAAGACTGAGCTGTTAATTGTGCTGTGACTAAAATGGAAGATCGTCTTCTTCACCTCCTTTCGCGAAGGTTGGTGGTGGGCCTGAGGGCATCGCTGGAACAGGTGTTGGGGAAGATGCCTGTGGTGTAGGTGCCGGCCTTGAAGCAGAAGGTGCATAGGAATTGGCAGGAGCTCCACCTTCCTCTCCGGTTGGACGGGAACCTAGCAACACGAAGTCGGTCCCGGTAACTTCAAGAGAATAACGTTCTCTTTGTGTATTCGGATCTGTATAGGTACGAACGCTCAACCTTCCTTCCACCATAATCTGAGTGCCCTTCCGAACATATTGGGCAATGGTTTCAGCCCTTCTGTCCCAGAATGACACCCGATACCATTCCGTTCTTTCGGGTTGCTGGCCTCTGGCGGGTTCGTTGATTGCAATGGAAAAATCAACCACTTTGGACGTCGCTGTTTGCTTCAGCTCCGGGTCGCGACCAACATTCCCAATGAGTGTTATTTTATTAAAACTTGCCATAAAAATTAAAAGGTCAAAGGTAATGTAGATCCCTTTTTTAAACCCATGATTTTCGAAAATATTACAGGCTTTGGAAGAGCCTCCAGATCACTTTCAGAAACCCATCTTCCGTTTGGAATCATTGGTTTTGAACTCATTCGGATGAGTGATACCGAAACAAATAGTTCCTGATGTGACAAAATATGCTTCTCCACAGGAAACGAATACAGGCTAAATTCCTGGTCAGAAACAATCGATGAGACATTGGACGAACTTTCTTCCTTTGGGAAAACCAGGTTAGCTTCTATAAGGTAAGGCTCGAACAAGCCTTCCCAGATATCTTTTTCTCCTCTTCGGAAAAATAAATATTCATTCTCTACCTGAAACAAGAAGTAGTTGAGGAATCGCCTCCTTCGTGCTTTGGCCTTACTCTTAAATGGAATGACACCCTGACGGTTTGATTTTCGGGCATCGCAAAAAATCGCAACGGGACAAATCTGACAATTCGGTTGGGTAGGTGTACAAACCAAAGCACCCAGTTCCATTATCGATTGGTTGTAATACCATGAATCACCGGAGGGCAAGTGATTTCGAACAAGCTCATAAATCTGTTTTCTGATTTTCGGGAGGCGAATATCTCCTTCAATTCCAAACAACCGGGAGAAAACCCGGAGTACGTTTCCATCCACCACAACCTGATCTTCATGGAAAGCGAACGAAGACACGGCGGCGGCGGTGTACTCCCCCACCCCTTTCATCCTGAGAATCTCAGCATAACTATCCGGAAAAATACCATCCCTTTCCTCCAGAACCCATTTTGCAGCCGCATAAAGATTTCTGGCTCTGGAATAGTATCCCAATCCCTGCCAGATTTCAAGCACCTCTTCCTCACTGGCCTCTGCCAAATTTTTTATCGTCGGAAACCTCTCGCAAAAACGCTCATAGTATTTCATCCCCTGAGCAACCCGGGTTTGCTGCATGATGACTTCAGATAGCCAAATACGGTATGGATCAGAGGTTTGCCTCCAGGGAAGGTCCCGGCCATTCTGCCGAAACCAGGAAATCAGTAGTCGAGAAAAATCAATCAATGGAACACCCAAAACAAAAAAACCACAGACAAACCTCTGAATTTGAGATCAAAGTTTTAAAAATTAAATTCTAGTCCTACCTTTGCGGCCCAGAAAAATTTGATTTCTAATCAATTAAGTAACATCTAAAAAAAATACTCCGGTGACTAAAGCAGAAGTAATCTCTGAGATCGCGGCCAAAACAGGCATCGAGAAAGCTGACGTATCAGCAACTATCGAAAAGTTTTTTGAAGTAGTAAAGAACTCAATGGCAGATGGTGAAAACATCTACGTTCGTGGTTTTGGTAGCTTCGTGAATAAGAGAAGAGCAGAAAAAATCGCTCGGGACATCAGCAAGAACAAAGCAATTAAAATTCCTGCACACCATGTTCCAAGCTTCAAGCCTTCTAAAGAATTTGTTAAGCAAATCAAGGAAAGCAAAAAGCTTAAAGCCTGATTCGTAAAAGCCCAAGACTAAAACCTCGGTAGATGTCAGTCAATCGAAATTTAGTTTTGGGCTTTGTTGTCTTTTGTGGCTTGGCAACAGCCATTTTTTTTCTTCCGAAATCTGTTGTTGACAGCAATAAAAAGCTGGAAACGTCGTCCTCTGAATCCCTCCCATCCACGACTCCGGAAAAGCAGGACGTGACGCATAAGGAGGATCTGGTTGCAACTAAGGAAATTTCTGAACTCAGAAAATCCGTTCAGCAGGAAAAGGAAGAAACGAAAAAGGCTCAGCTGTTCGAAAAACTCGCCAACGCATTTTTGGATAATCACCAATATGACAGTGCCGGTGCTTCTTTCGAACAAGCCGCAACTCTGACATCAAACCCAAAACTTGTCTTTCAGGCAGGATCAGCATATTTTGAAGGGATTGCTTTTGCTGGCACTCCCTCCAGAGTAGACTATTTATCCGGTAAAGCCCGTGACCTTCTGGCAAATGTGCCGTCATCAGACGGGAACTACACAGAAGCGCAGGCCAAAACAGCAATGACCTGGGTAAATTCGGCAAGTCCGATGAAAGGTATTCTGAAGCTAAGAGAGCTGGCAGATAAAAATCCGGAAAATGAATACGTTGCCTATCAATTGGGCATGTTATCATTTCAGAGCGGGCAGCATGAAAAGGCAGTGGCACGATACCGCAAGGTTATTGAGCTGAATCCTAAAAATGTAAACGCCTGGTTTTATCTGGCTCAATCTTTGCTCCAGTTGGGTAAAAAAGATGAAGCTCTGAAAGCAGTAAATTCAGGACTTCCTCTCGCAAAAGAAGATGATACCAAAGCTTCTTTCGAGGAACTAAAAAAGCAACTGACTGAAAATTAATTTTTTAACAATATAACTGTACACATATGCCTTGCGGTAAAAAACGAAAAAGACATAAGATTGCGACACACAAACGCAAAAAACGACTAAGAAAAAATCGTCACAAGAAGAAATAATTTGTCACCGTTAAACATTTGGAATTTTGAGTAATGAACTATTAATCGGTTCTGCTCCCAAAGGTTATCGGATTGCACTACTCCAGGAAGGCCGCCTCGCCGAGTTTCATTACGAGGAAAGCGGCTCCAGTTTCGTTGTAGGCGAAGTTTATCTGGGTGTTGTAAAAAAAGTTTCCCCCGGGCTGAATGCCGCTTTCGTAGACATTGGATACGAAAAGGATGCATTCCTGCATTATTTGGATCTTGGCCCTCAGGTACGTTCATTAAATAAGTTCTCCCGGTCAATCCAGACCCAGAAAAATGCTTCGTACAAACTGAGCAACTTCAAGAATGAGCAGGACATCGACAAGCTTGGTAAAATTGACCAGGTCTTGACAAAAGGTCAGCAGATTCTGGTACAGGTTGTCAAAGAGCCAATTTCCAGTAAGGGTCCAAGACTTTCTTCTGAAATTTCTCTGCCAGGCAGGTATGTGGTGCTGGTTCCGTTTTCGAACGCCATCAGTATCTCTAAAAAGATCATTGAGAAAGAAGAGCGGCAAAGACTTCTGAAACTCGTCCAGGCCATCAAACCAAATAATTTTGGTGTGATTATCAGGACAGTAGCTTCTCATAAAGAAACAGAAGAACTTGAGAAAGACCTTCGGACATTGATCAATAACTGGGAAGAAGGGATGAAAAATCTTCGGATTGCCAACCCCAAAGACAAAGTTATTGGTGAAATGAGTAAAGCCTCTGCCTTGCTCAGAGATGT
>DAIOVD010000150.1:0-10233 GCA_036759185.1 Catalimonadaceae bacterium
AATCCAAGCATAGATCGATAGTCGTATTGAATTAGGTTGCAAATCCTTTTCGTCGATCTGAGCTCGAATATGGAAATCGGGCTTTCATGCATAGATTTACTTTTTCCTTTTATTTCCCAGCAACCAGCCAAACAGCCTTTCTCTAATTGAACCATGTCGGCCATCATCAAATTACCCGCTGATTATCAAGTCTCCAATTTTTCCAACGGACTGAGTTTTTTTCCGATAAAGTCGAAGGATCAATTCGTCATGTTTCGGAGGCCGGTTGCCTTTTACATGGAGAAGGAAAAGCCCGGAATTTATGGAATTGGTTATTTTGCTTCCAACCATTCCATCAATTCAAGGCAGGTGCCTGTTGCTGAAAGGAGTAAGCTTTACCGGCAATCGTTCCGGCAGGTACCCTTTCATATCAGCAGTTGGAGCTATTCTGAGCCATTGGTCCCACAGCACTATTTAGATCATTTTCCGTCGTACCAAAACAAACCTGCTACGCCATTGATCAACGAATTCGTACTTTACCATAGTCCCAAGGGAGCGTATCAGTTTCTAAGTTTTTCCTCCAATTTCTCATATCGCCCCGGGCCTTTACTGTTTTCACAGCGAGACTGGAGGTATGGCATCCACAAACTCAGGGAACACCATTTGCCATTCCGGCAAAAGCTGGAAAGAATGAAGCAGCATACCCATTGCCAGGAATGCGGCCTTAAAAATCCGGGCATCTTCAATTTTTTTGAAACCCATGAACGTTTACACCTGGATTTTGACGGGCCTTACCAACCCGTAGAAAGTAAAAACTTCGAGGTGCTTTGCCCAAGTTGCCACAAAATGAAAGATAACATCCTGCGCTTTGGCGACCTAAATCCGGGATATGAGTTCTATAAAACGATGTTTGAACATTGAGTTCTGAAACCATCCTTTCTGAGCTTTTATCGCATTACCCTCCTTTTTTCTTCCCCCTCATCCGGCCCGATGGCACCCAGCTTTTCCAGTTCGTCGATTACTTTTCTGGCGGTGGTTAAGGTCAGGCCAAGTTTCTTCTGAAAATAGGATTCACTCACCCGATTTTTATCCTGTATCCTCTCCATCGCTTCGTTCATAATTTGAGGAAAGGCCAGTTTCTCAAGGCGATACTGTTCCATTACGATTTCCTCATCCGCCATGAAAAGCCGGTGGGTATTGGAAATATTTAAAAGATGTGCACATGCAGCCCCAAACTGATCATCCAAAACCCTGGTGAGTGAACTATTATCCCTCAAAAACTCCCTTGTTTTCAACCGATAAGCCGATTCAATTTCACGGGCAGTAGCATTGGGCAGTACACCCAGCAAAACATAAGGATTCATGTGGTTCCGTTTTATTGTCCCAAACATACTGGAAAAGTGGGTTTTCAGATCCTTCCTCTTGCTATTGGGTTCCAAACAAAAAGTTCAATCCTTTTCCCAATTTCCACGCCAACCCCACCTTTCCTCAATCCGCAAATTCACCTTACTTTTAAGGCCTTATTTCTACCGGCTATGCGAAACCACTTCTCATTCATTCTGCTTACGGCTTTTCTTGTTCTTGGGGCACCATCTGCCTGGAGTCAGTCAATGTTTAAACGGACGGATCCTTCTTCTTCTCTGGCCAGGGTACTTGCAAAGGAATCACGTAACGTAGCTGTTTTTCAACTGGACAAAGCCCGGTTGAAAGCTCTGTTTATGTCCGATCCGGCGAAATTTGATCTGCCACTGGAACTTCCGGACGGGCAAAAACTGACGCTTTCTCTTACTCGTTCTTCCATTTTATCATCGGATTTTCGCATCCTGACCAGTCACCAAAAGGAATTCAAAACCGACTTTGAACAGGCTCTCCATTTCCAGGGTGTTGTATCCGGATTCAACGGTTCGGTGGCGGCGATCAGTTTGACATCCACCGAAATTTCGGGCCTGTTTTCAATTGGGACGGGCAATTTCAATCTGGGGCCAGTTCATTCCAAATCGGCACCAGCCGGAACCTATGCTCTGTTTAACGACCTGGATGCCGTCCGTAAAAACGATTTTCAATGCCATTCCGATCTTCTCCCAAAACAAAAACAAAAGGCCGGAGAATCTTTTCACACACGACCCGGAAAGAGCATCCAGGCCGACAATTGCCGCCGTGTCGAAATTTACTTTGAGTGCGATCACCAGACGTATCTGGACAAAGGTTCTTCCGTACCGGCAACGGTAAACTGGATGACCTCGCTTTTCAACATTGTTGCCACTCTGTACGCCAGGGAAGGAATTGTGGTGCGAATGTCCGAAACTATGGTGCATACCCAGCCCGATGCTTATCCGTTTGGGACTTCCTTTGATGCCCTGGCGGCTTTTGTGGATTCGGTCTCAATTCGTCCTCATTTCAATGGTGATCTGGGCCATCTCGTTTCCACCCGTCCGCAAGCCAATGGGGGAGTAGCCTACCTGGATGTTCTTTGTGGACAGGGATTGGGCTACAGCAATGTATTCGCAGATTACCTTCCTCTCCCCTTTTACAGCTGGAATACCAATGTACTTGCACACGAACTGGGGCACAATTTCGGTTCGCCGCACACCCAATCCTGCTCCTGGGAAATCAGTCCGGGAATCTACGGAATGCTCGACAGCTGCTATTTTGCTGAAGATTTTTGTTACGATGGTCCCCGGATTGCCAAAGTGGGCACCATAATGAGTTACTGTCACCTGATGTCCAAAGGAATCGACCTCAGTTTTGGCTTTGGTCCCCTTCCGGGCGATCTCATCCGCAGCCGCTATCAGCAGGCCAGTTGTCTGCAGGGAAGCGAAACGTTCCCTCAACTTGCCGTTACTCCTCCCGATACCATCTGCACCGGCAGTACGTTCCCTCTTTCAGTGACACAGGTGGCAGGTGCCACGTATGCATGGACGGGTCCCAATGGCTTCAGTTCACCTCTACGGAATCCCACGCTAACTTCAGTGTCCGCCAGCCAGGCCGGCACGTATTCGGTGGTGGTGACAGTAAACGGGTGCAGTTCGGTTTCACTCAGTACCAGCCTGACGGTCAGTTGCATCAATGCCCTTCCCCTTTCTTCCCGGGAAATATGTCTGCCAGCCAGCTTTGAAGTTGAATTTACGTCTGCCATTTCACCGAATGCCGGAAACCAGTATTCGGTACAATTGAGTTCACCCACCGGAAGTTTCGCATCCCCACAAACGGTGGGTACATTGAGTTCGGTTCAGAAATCAGGGAAAATTCAGGTATTGATTCCAGCAGGACTGGCCATCGACAGCGGGTATCAGCTTCGGGTCGTGTCGTCAAACCCGGTTTCTTTCGGACAGATTTTAACCCAGAAACTGAAAATCAGACCCCGTCCTTCAGTGCCGGCTGCCAGCAATGTATCAAAATGCCAGCCCTCTGTTTTTCAACTGACTGCTTCCGGAGCGGGGACCTTACGCTGGTTCGATTCGGCCACTTCCGCCAGTGAACTCGCGACAGGACCGGCATTCACCACCCCTCTTTTATCAGCCACAAAATCGTATTGGGTCGAAAGTCAGGTGATGCAGAAAGCCAGTGTTGGAAGTCTGCTGGGTGATTTGCCGGATACATCCACTGCATACAATATCTATCATGGCTTGTACCTGAAAGTGAAGCAAAACCTCATTCTGGATTCGATGACGGTCTATTCCAATGAAAGCGGCACCTTACGATTCAATGTGAAAGATTCAGCCAATACCCAGTATTTCAAATCGGTATTCATTCCTTTGGCTGGAATTCCGACTGGCCAGAAAGTGAAAGTAGGCATTGCATTGAGTCCGGGTGTGTACCGCATTGACGGGGAAGGTTCGGCCATAGGCAGTCTCATTCGGCAGAATAATTTTTTTGATTTTCCCATCCAGAATCCGGCAATGGACATCTTGGGTTCTTCGGTTCCCAGCCGCTATTATTTCTTCCACCAGTTGAAAATTACCGTTTCCGGCTGCCCGAGTGAGCGAATGGAAGTGAAGGCAATAATCACGCCCGGCCCGTCTGCCCCAAATGTCACCAATGGTTCCAGATGCGATCCGGGTTCGGTTGCCCTGTTGGCAGAAGGTGCCACTGCCGGGCAGTCGTACCGATGGTACACCGTTGCTACAGGAGGTACGCCCCTTACAGGACAATCATCCGGCAGTTTTACCAGCCCGGGCTTGTCGCTTACAACCCCGTATTATGTGTCCATCTATGATTCAGTCGGTTGCGAAGGTCCCCGATCGGTGGTTACCGCCACGATCAATCCGGCCACAGCCTCACCGGTTGCAACTCCGGTCAGTCGCTGCGGCCCGGGAACAGTTACCGCAAATGCCAGTGGTGCAGCTTCATCGGATACCTATCGCTGGTATGCAGAGGCAACAGGAGTTCCTCCTCTTCCTGCCAATGGCAATACCTATTTCACCGGCCCGATTTCAAACGATACCGTCCTGTATGTGAGTATCATGGCAGCCAATGGTTGCGAAAGCATCAAAGTCCCTCTTCCCATCACCATTCGTCCTTTACCTGGAACGGCCCTTGCTTCCGATTCATCCCGATGCGGACCCGGAGTCGTTCATCTGAAAGCCACGGGCGGTACCACTGGTGAAACCTATCGTTGGTTTTCTGCCCTCAATGCTGTAACGGCTGATTCTTTGTCCGGAGGCGCAACCGGTTCGTTTACAAGTCCTTTGCTCACTCAATCGAAAACCTATTTTGTAGCCAGAGTGCTCAATGGCTGTGAAAGTGCGGTCCGGAAACCGGTAACTGCCCACATTGGAACCTTGCCTGTGGTGCCGGTTCTTACATATTCAGGAGGTTACCTCATCGGCTCACCAGACACAAATTTTCAATGGTTCCGTAATGATACACTTCTTTCTGTTATCGGAGATTCCCTATTTGCCACAAGTGAGGCAAGCTATCAGTTGATGGTGGTTGGAGCCAACGGATGCCGGTCCCTGTCGAATGTGCAGATTGTGATTCTGCAATCAGTGGATGATTTGGACGGACAAAACCTGGTGAAGGTTTTCCCCAATCCATCTTCGGGTTCTTTCACTGCCACCTGGCCTGAAGCAGGTCCTGCCAGTGTTACGGTTTTCGATTCCAGAGGAAGGTTGATTCTGAAATCCGATACTGGCGGTTCTCAGTTTGGATTCAGCATCCGGGATGAGGCTTCCGGAATTTATTGGCTCAAAATTCAGACACCATCTGTTGTACGGACCGTCCGGTTGAAAAAGCAGTAACCCTATGCCGGTCATTCTTCTGGAAACCCATATTTCGGCTCCGGTCCATGATTGCTTCGATGCCGCCCGAAATCTGGATCTGCACATGGGTTCGATGAATCATACGGGTGAAAGAGTTGTGGCGGGAAAGAAATCCGGACTGGCCGAATCCGGCGATCGGATCACCTGGGAAGCCGTTCATTTTGGGATCCGGCAACAACTAACGGTCGAGATCGGGAAGATGAATCCGCCTTATTTCTTTGAAGATTTTATGGTGAAGGGGGCATTTGCCAATATGCATCATGCTCATTTTTTTGATGTGATGCCCGATGGAACCTGGATGCGGGATGTGTTTCATTTCCAGGCTCCTTTCGGCATTGCAGGCCGGATAGCAGAAGGTTTGTTTCTGACCCGGTATATGCGCAATCTGTTGCTGACACGAAACCAGTTTTTGAAACAAGCTCTCAAAGGCTGAACGATCTGGCTCAATGACATATACGTTATACAAAGAAGAACAGGGCCATGCCTACATCAAAGTGGAAATGGTGAAGCATCCCGAACTACTGGAAAACGAATCAAAACGCGTGCTGATTTGGTTTGAGACAGGCAACAAGGCTCACCTGGCATTGAGGAAACCAAAAACTATGGATCAACCGGTGGTCTATCTATCCAGCAATCTCTGCCGTTCACTCGGACTCAAAGCAGGAGATGAATTTCAGGCTCAGATCCTTCCGGATGAATCACCGTTTCAGTTTGACATGCCGGAAGAATTTCAGGCGGTGCTCGATACAGACCCTGCCGCATCTGCTGTTTTTGAAAGGCTCACCCCCGGAAATCAACGCAGTCTGATTTACCTGGTGCAGGCTCTTAAGTCGGTTGACAAGCGGATTGAGCGATCGTTGCTGGTTGCATCAAAACTTCGGGCAGGGATTCATTCAGCGAGGGAAATCCTCCGCAAGAGCTGAACTAAGAAGTATGAACATTTCCAACCATCGAGAATTTTGAAAAATAGTCCTCTGATTTTCAGTACAGATCAACCTGTTGTTTCCATTCTGAAATAGAATTTTGCGGGAATCTGGAATGGTTCCGATTACTTGTTTGTTGATTCGCTGAATCTTTCCCTCATGCCAGAAAAACAGACCAATTCTTCAGAGACTCCGATTCCCGTTCCGGTTGCAGGCAGCCTGCTGACACCGGAATTGGTGGCATATATTCAGGATCTGGAGTCAAAGGTTCGTAGGCATGAGGAGAAATCGGACCAGGGCACGCTGAATCAGTTGGTGGAAAATGCGTTGGACACCATTTGCACATTGAAGTTTTCAGGTGAAATCATCCATCATAATCCGTCATTTTACAAAACTTTTGGGTATTCTGCAGAAGAGCTAAAAGAATTCCCGGATCTGATGGCACGAATGCTTCATCCTGATGACGGCCAGAAAGTACAGGAAGCGATGGACTCTCTCCTTGCTTCCGGGAAAGCGGAATCCTGCGAATTGAGGCATTTTACGAAAGCAGGCGAATTGAAATACATCCAATGGTCGATGACACCGATTCCCGAACAGGGCATCATTTATGCCATAGGCCGGGATGTGAGTCAGACAAAAAAAGACAACGAGTTTCAAAAGCTGATTCTGGAGAGCATCCTGGATTATTTTTATGTACTTGATAAAGATTTCAACGTCAAGTACATGAACGAAAGTGCCGAAAAGGTGCTTCAGATTCCGCCAGGTGAGATGATCGGGAAGAATCTGCTCGAAACATTTCCGGTTTTGCAGAAAGGTGAATTCCGGAAGCGGTTGGATGAAGCGACAAGTACCCGTCAGCCTGTTCATTTTGAGTATTTTTCTGAAATCATCGGGGAATGGTTTGATGAAAGTTTTTACCCGACAGATGAAGGAATCTCTGTTTTTTTTCGATCAGTAAACCAACGCAAAGCCGCAGAAAAAGAGCTGGAAGACCAGAAGCTGTTTTTCGAACAGACCTTTATGCAATCGGGGATAAGTGCCCAGTTGCTGGATGCGGATGGTTGGTGCCTTCGGGTAAATCCGGAATTCTGCCAGTTGTTTGGAGTGGCAGCTGGATATATGGAAGGAAGGGTCTACAATATTTTAGAAAACACGGAAATCCAGCGCCGGGGAGTGGATCGCATCATCCGGCAGGTGATTTCTGAAAAGCGGACCATCCATTGGGAGGATTCGTTTGATACTGGCGAAGTTTCCCGGCGGATTGGTATCCCGGTTGAAGAAGAAAAGATGGTGTATCTTTTCAATACAGGCTATCCGATTGTGAATACGGAAGGCATCGTTACCCATCTCGTCATTCAGCATCAGGATATTGGCGATCAGAAACTTTCTGAAATTGCTCTTCGTGAAAGCGAATCCAAATACCGGTCCCTGATTGAAAACATAGATCTTGGTCTGATGGAGGTGGACAACCAGGAACGTATCATTCGGGCCTATCCGAAATTTTGCCAGATGGTCGGATATTCGGAAGAGGAATTACTGGGAAAAGTAGCCTCCGAAATTCTGATGCCGGGAAACGGGGAAATGGAATTGTTCATCTCAAACCGCAGATCCGGAACCACCGAGAATTGCGAGTATTCAATGGTCCGGAAGGATGGGGAGATTCTGGATGTGATCATTGTGGGCACTCCGATTTATGATGGTGCCGGGAATATTGTAGGTTCGCTTGGTATTCATTACGATATCACTGCCAGGAAGAAGTCAGACCGCGATCTGATCCAGCAGAAAGAACTGGCCGAGACCATTCTCCGGAACATTCCCATTATGATCGGTTTTTATGACAGCGAAGGGAATTATGAATACGTGAATCCATTCTGGGAAAAACAACTGGGCTGGACGCTGGACGAAATGATTAAAGCCGATGATTTTCTGGTTGAATTGTATCCGGATCCGGTTGCCAGGCAAAGGGTCAGAGATTTTATTGCGCTTGGAAGCTCTTCCTGGATGGATTCGCAAACCATTTCCAGATCGCAGGGATTGATTCATACCTCCTGGATCAATGTGCCGCTTTCTGACGGACGGAAAATCGCCATCGGTCAAAACATCACCGAACGGAAAAACGCCGAAGCTGAAATCCGGATCAGCAACGAGCGGTTTACATATGTTACCCAGGCAACATTTGATGCCATTTGGGATTCAGACCTTCTCCTCAATACAACCTATTGGGGAGAAGGATTTTATACCTTGTTTGGTTACAGACCGGATGCCATGAAGGAAATGGGACTCACGTTTATCGATTTCCTTCACCCCGATGACCAGCAAAGGGTAGACCAGTCTTTCCGGAGAAGTGTGGCAGGAGAGGACCTCAACTGGATTGAGGAGTACCAGTTCCGGAAGGCAGATGGTGAGTATGCCTTTGTGCAGGATAAGGCCGTCATCATTCGCAGTGGGGAAGGGGAAGCCGTCAGGGTGATCGGGGCCATGCATGACATTACCAGGCAAAAGAAAGAAGAGCAACGACTCAAGTTGCTGGAATCGGTCATCACCAATTCTTCTGACAGTATTCTCATCGCCGAAATCAAAGAGAAAGATCCGCTTCATCCGGCTGTGGTGTATGTCAATTCAACCTTTGAATCGATGACCGGTTATTCAATCGACGAGATCCGGGGCAAAACTAGGATTCTCTTCAAAGGAGAAAAAAGCGATGAAAATGATTATGCCCGATTGAATGAAGCCTACCGGCTCAACCAACCAATCGAATTTGAAGCGCTCAACTACCGGAAAAGTGGCGAGGAATTCTGGGTGAACACAAGTCTTATTCCAGTCGCCAATCAGATAGGACAGTTCACACACTGGATTGCCATTCAGCGGGATACGACCCGTCGGAAAAAGAGAGAAATTGAACGGGAACAACTGGTGAAGGATCTCACGCGGACCAACCAGGAACTCAAACAGTTTTCTTTCATTACCTCCCACAATATGAGGGCGCCTCTAACCAACCTGATGGCCATACTCGATCTGATTGACCTTTCCACGATTCATGATCCCATCACACTGGAGCTCATGGAAGGTTTTCGGATTTCGACCCAGCACCTCAACAGTACACTGAATGATCTGGTTGAAATTCTGATCATTAAGGAAAAGGAAAAAGTAGAGCAGGTTTGGGTGCCGTTCGAAGAAACCTGTCAGACCGTTCAGTTGTCTGTTCAAAAGCAGATTCAGGATTCGGGTGCCATGATTCATGCCAATTTTTCAACCGCACCGGGCGCCCGGTTTAACCCCGCTTACATGGAAAGTATTTTCCTTAATCTCATCACCAATTCCATCAAATACGCCAAAAAGGACAGAAAGCCGATCCTCTTTATTTACTCTCTGGAAACCGAGCAATACACTCAGTTGATTTTTGAGGACAATGGACTTGGCTTTAACATGGCGAAAGTTCAGAACAAGATTTTCGGGCTGTATCAGAAATTTCACAACCACCCCGACAGCAAAGGTATCGGCTTGTATCTGGTGCATTCGCAGGTTACCTCACTCGGAGGTTCCATAGAAGTGGAAAGTGAAGAAAATGAAGGGACCAAGTTCATCATCAGTTTTCCCCGCCACTCATGATTCCATTGGTTTGCTGTATTGATGATGATAAAGTGGCTTCGATGATCGTTCAGGTAACGGTCAATAAGGCGGAATTTTGTTCTGATTTCCTGATTTTTCAGGAGTCGGAAGCGGCAATGGTATATTTAAAGGAGCAGGTTCGGCAGCTTCCTGAAAATCGTCGTTTTCCGGACCTCATTTTTCTGGACCTCAATATGCCGTTTCTGGATGGATTCGAATTCCTGGAGAAATACGATAAAGCTTGTTTTCCGCATTTTCCTCAAACCAGTATCGTCGTGGTGTCTTCGTCTCTCGATCCGCAAGACAGGCAAAAGACATTGGCCTATCCCTTTGTGCTTGAATTTCTATCCAAGCCCATCCGGTTAGAACATTTGGAAGCCATCAAAAAGAAGCAGTCTGTGGAGAGGTTTTTTGGTGAATGAGGAAACAACCTTCCCTCATCTTTCATCGTTTCAGATCAA
>DAIOVD010000151.1:0-4762 GCA_036759185.1 Catalimonadaceae bacterium
TGTATCCCATCCGCATCCGGGAACACGAGCATTTTACCGCAGTGAATTACCATCGTTGGAGTGTTTGCGCTCCTGCCTGTGCACTGGGCGACAAACTGGGTGTTCCGGTTTTCCGCTTTCTGAAAGATGCTCTGGTGAACCGATTTGGAGAGCAGTGGTATCAGGAACTGGAAGTGCTGGCCGAACATGTGGGGAAGAGGTAATCTCCGGTCGTCTCAATTTACTGTGTTTCCATCACGATTGGTGGCTCCGCGTTAGGGACAGAAGCGGAAATCCCGTGCCGGAGGAACGACGGAACGGATTGAAGCGGATGGCCCGGCCCGAAGGGAAACGCCCACATTCTCATTGACCACATTCGGAAGGACGGAACCCTGGTTCCATGACAAAAAAAAGGCCGGACAGTGTGTGCCCGGCCTTTGAGGAAATATGTGTTCTCCTATTTTTTCTTTGCCGGAGCCGCTGGTTTTGCGGTTTTCGCGGGTGCCGCTACGGGCTCCACACCTTTTTTCATAGCCAGCTGGCGACTGTCGGCCGACACCACTTTGCGGTAGAACAGCTCAAACTCTTTCATATCGGCCAGGGTGATTTCGTCTTTGCGGTATTTCAGTTTGCGGGATACCGTGAGCTTTCCAGGGGCCATTTTATAACTGAGCGTGTAATCGGCAACCGGGCACGACAACTGAACATTTTGCGGTGTTTCTGCGAGGATCAAACCAGCCGGCAGGGCCACTTCAACACTTTCTTCTTCGCCATCGCCTTCGCTGTTCCACAAATCCATGGTGTATTTGCGGTCTGCTGTGAAGTTGTAATCAAAGGATTTGGCCTTTTCGCTCCATGGCAACGCCAGTACCTGCATACCGCCCAGTTCGGCCAAAGCTTCGGGGCCGAAGAATTCGTAGGTATACTGAACGGTGTCGCTCAATCCGGTGAGATTGGAGAATTTGAGCGATTTCAATGTGGTCTGGTTGTAGTCACCGGCAATGGCACGCTGCATTTCCTTGAACTGATCCTGCTGGCCCAGATCGCGGTAGCTGTCACGCATCGAAGAAGCAAATACACCGGTTTTGATGGTGGTCTTTTTTACGAACACATCGGTTCCTTCCAGACGAACCTCGGTTTTGCGGCTTACCTGGTTCAGGTTGCGGGTCGGAGGATTGAGGTACGACAAATCGGCTTTCTGTCCGCTTTGCTCGCTTTTTACATGCAGGTAGTTGGCATTTTTCAGGTTGTCGTAAAAGGTGTTGAACGGAAGCTTATCGGAAGTTAGCTCGATGTAGTATTCTTTTCCACCGGTGTTGAGTTTGGCTATGCAATGGTTGAAGTCAATGCTTGGCAGTAACATCTGGTATTTTCCGTTGTTACGGGTGGCCACCAGTACGAGTTCGGCATTGATTCCGGCTTCTTTGCACATGGAGACAAAAAGGGTTGAAACATCCTTGCAATCACCCAGTTTGGTGTTGAGGGTATGCGATGCTTTCTGAGGAATGAGCCCACTTTGTAAAAACGACACCGAGAGATACTTGATGTTGCCCACGATGTATTCGTAAATCTTACGGGCTTTCTGCATTTCGGTGAGTCCGGTTTTGCCCTCAAAAATTTTGGCCACCGCTTCTTTTACTTCCAGGTTGACTTTCGATTTTGACGTGGCCAGATCGTAGTACCAGTTGGAAACAAAAGTCCAGTCTGGAATGGAGCTCAGGAAAAAGTTGTTTCCCACATCCGACAGTTGCGGCATTTTGTCCTCATACGTGATGGCCGGCTGGTTGGTTGTTTCCCAGGTATAGATCGTAAATTCATCCTTTTTCTCCGTTTTCGGCTCGATTTTTTCCTTTGAGAATTTGTGGTTGAAGGTAACGCCTTCTTCCACCATCAGGCTGTAGGAGGTCGTGAGGGAAGGCAGGAAGTGGGTGAAGTAAAACGATTCCCAGAAGTGACGGGCCAGTTTTCCACCGTTCGAACTTTTGATTTTGTAGCACACGTGGATGGCATCGCCTACTTCCAGATTGGTGAACACAATCTCGTCGCCGTTGCTGCTGCCTTCTACTTTGCTGCCGTTTGCTTTGATTACCTCCGCTTTTTCGACATTGTACGACTGCATGCGGTAGTGCTGAATGTAGTATTGTTTCCAGCGGTTGATGCCTTCTGTGTTGAGGATTTTCACCACAAAGGTGCGTTTCTCTTCGGATGTCCCACCTGAGTAAACCACTTTCTGAACTTCGTCAAGAAGGATCAGACTGTTGTCTTCCGGATACGCCGATGGGGCAGGAGACTTCTTCACGATGTCATACACATCCGACTTTTTGAAATAAGAGAAGATCTCCGCTTTGTTCTGGAGCTTCCGAAGTTGCTCTCTTGAGTCGAAGTCACCCGGCTGCAATTCCAATGCCCGCTGGTAACATTCGATGGCCTTTTCTTTGTTTCCTTTTTCGTTGTAGTTCTGTGCCAGTGCCGACCAGAAGTAGTAAATGTCGGGTGCGTTTTCGATGCACTTGAGATAGTAGGTTTCGGCTTTGTTGTAGTCACGGGTACCGAAATAGTATTTGGCCAGATTATAGCGTGAGCCTGGTGAATACGGAGCGTTGTCAATAATGGTCTGGAAAGCCGATACACCTTTTTCGGTCATGCCATTGTTGAAATACAGATCCGAAAGTGCTTTCTGTGCATCGTAGGAATAGTGTGTTTTGAGGTAACGCTGAATCACACTCAAAGCACCTGAAAACGACTTGTTCATCGAAGTTTCGACATCCGATTTCAGGTCCATGAAGGTATAGTTGTCGGGATATTTTTTGTATCCTTCTTCCACCAGTTTCACCAGGTAATCCTGTTTCTTTTCTCTGGCGGCCAGTCCGATCCGTTTCAGCAAAGTGGCTTCATCGGTGCCATACATTTTTTCGATTTTGTCAAGAATCTTCGTCGCCTCTTCGTAGGTTTCTTTTTCAATTTCTTCATTGAAGAAAAGATTCAGAGAAAGAAGGCTTTCAGCATCGTGTTCTTTCAGCCATTCAATGGTGATTTTAGCATCGGTTTCGTTTTCGGAACGGTTGTAGGCATCAATCTGCTTGATTTTAAGGTACCCACATTCCGGTGCCATTTTTTCGGCCTGGCTGAGTGCCTTCCGGGCTTCATATCCTTTGTCGTTACGCAGGTAGGCATGTGCCAGAAGCAAATGTTCCAGAACGGTTCCTTTCCCGCCTTTTATTTTATTTTCAAAGAATTCCTCTGCAAAAATCGGAATCCGGGCAGGCATTGGTGCCGTCGATTTCGTGTAAGCCTGAGCTGCGTTGGAATAGGTGAGGCCACTTTGCGCATTACCCATGTCATCCGTAATCCGAAGCATGAAATTTGAGCGGCTCAGCACACTGGTACCGCACTGAATGAGGATCCGGTTGAAACCTTTGTTCAGTTTCACCTTTGCCTGGTAGGTATCCATGTCGTTGTTTCTCTCTTCGGCTTCAACGAGCAAAAGAGCATCGTTCACCCAAAGCTTTAATGAACCCGACGTCCCGATCCGGAAGGTGACCTCCTGATCGACAGGGCTATTGGCAAAGCTCTGTGCATAAATGATGGCGTCGTCTGTGAAATAATGGTAGGTAAAATCCACCCATTTATCATCCCGGTTGCCTTTCATCTGGAACCATTTTACTTTGGCTCCATTTTTATTGGTGAACATGTAGTTGTCTTCCGGATGAGCAATGGGCTCATAGGATTTGTCGAAACCCGATTCCGAAATATTCTCAAATTCACCCACCATAGACCAGGTATCCACAGTGCCGATTTTGGCAAAGTATTCCCTGGATTTTGGTTTTTGATTGGATGCGGAATAGTGATCACCAATGGCACTGTAGGCCATGGCTTTCAGAGTTCCGTTGGCTTTCGGATCAGCAATAATCTGATTGAAAAACTTCAGACGGGCTTCCGTTTTTTTCTGGCTGGTTCCGAAAACGGATTCGGTGCTCCACAATGAAAAAAGATACGGATAAGGGTTCTCAGAAGATTTGAAAAAACTTTCAAACTGCGTGAACGACTCATCCTCTTTTCCTTCCATGGAAGCGAGAAGCGACAGCATCAGGTTTGCCTCCGCTTTCTGCGGCCCCGCTTGAGCGGCCGTGTAAAACTGGCGGGCTTCCTGACGTTTATTAGAGAAAAAGGCAGTATTTCCTTTTTCAATATCTGTCTGGGCGAAGAGCGGTGTAACCGCCAGAAAGAACAGGGCACCCAGGGCCGCGATTCTTTGAACTGAAGTATACAACATAACCGGATTTATTGCTGAACGATTTGATTTGAATTTTGAACGACTAATTTGAATTGTTGATTATTTGGCAAAACTAACAGAGCGCTTTTCCCGGATCACGGTAACCTTGATTTGTCCGGGATATTGCATCTCATTTTCAATTTTGGTGGAGATTTCGAAGGAAAGACTGCCGGCTCTGTCATCAGAAACGCGGTCGGCATCCACCATCACACGGATCTCACGACCCGCCTGAATGGCGTAACACTGGTTGACTCCATCAAACGACAGGGCCATATTCTCCAGTTCTTTCAAACGCTTGATGTAGCTTTCCATCACTTCACGGCGTGCCCCAGGACGGGATCCCGAAATGGCATCACAGCTTTGAATGATGGGAGCAAGCATACACGTCATCTCGATTTCGTCGTGGTGGGCACCAATGGCGTTGATCACATCAGGATGCTCCTTGTATTTTTTGGCCAGTTCCATCCCCAGCAATGCGTGTGGCAGTTCGGCTTCTTCCGGCCATACTTT
>DAIOVD010000151.1:4862-10165 GCA_036759185.1 Catalimonadaceae bacterium
CGGCGGACAGGGTCGAATCCGGAAATGATGATGGCTTCCGGGGTGTCGTCTACGATCAGTTCCACGCCGGTTGCGGCTTCCAGTGCCCGGATGTTCCGTCCTTCCCGGCCGATGATTTTTCCTTTGATGTCGTCGCTTTCCAGATTAAAAACCGATACACAGTTTTCAATGGCCTGCTCGTGTGCGGTCCGCTGAATGGTGGTGAGAATAATCTTGCGGGCTTCCTTGGTGGCGGTCAGTTTGGCCTCCTCCATAATGTCTTTGATGTGCGAAGCGGCACGGGTACCGGCTTCGTTTTTCAGACTTTCGATCAGTTGTTCGCGGGCTTCTTCGAGAGAAAGATTGGCAATACGGGTAAGTTGTTGCTGTTGTTGCTGAAGCATTTTTTCGGCTTCTTCTTTCTTTTTGGCTACGATTTCAAGCTGGGCATCCACATTTTGTTTGCCGCTTTCGTATTCAGCCTCCTTGCGGTTGAGGGTTTCCTGCATTTTGGAAACCTGCTGCTGCTGTTGCTTGAGTTTGTTTTCATTTTGCAGCATCTGGTTGCGGCGGCGGTTTGTATCTTCTTCAAATTCAGCTTTTTGCTTGATGAAGAATTCCTTGGCTTCCAGCATTTTGTTTTTGCGGGTGGCCTCTGCGTTGAGCTCCGCTTCTTTCAGAATGTTGTTGGCTTTGCTCCGGGCGTCGTCCTCAAATTTACTGAGGCTACTTTTAAAGATGGTTTTCGAGGCAATAAAACCTGCAGCGCCTCCTGCTGCGATCAGAACGATCCAAATGAGAATTTCCATTTATTTATGTATAAAAAGGTAAGGTGAAATGGGCCAGTTCCAGGCGCTCCCATCTGCAGGAAGATGAATGTTGGGAAAGAAAACGAATGGTGCAACCCTGTCATAATCCCGGATTGTCCGGTTGGTCTTCTCCGGTTCGTTCACCGGATCTTTCGAAGAAACAGCTGGCCGGTACTCACCTGACTGCTGTGGATTATGAGTTTACTTTAAAACTACGTAGCCAATTGTTCCGACAAAGCATCAATCTCACCTGAAATTGATTCGATCATTTCCGATCTTTTTTCATCCATGCTGAGCTTCTCAAAAAAAGCATCAAAAGCCACCATGGCCAGCATATCCTGTTTATCGACAATATGAAAATTGTTTTTATAAAATGTCATGCTGGTGTTCAGAAGCTCAGCCGCACGAAGCACCTTGGCCTCATCGCTGGCTTTCACTTTCATCGGGTACTCTTTTCCCCCGATCCGAACCACAACAGAAACTTTATCCAAACCTTTATTACTGAATACGTTAATCTTCAAGTTGGGCTATACACGCATCGATTTCCTCAACATAGACATCTATCTGCTTGGCGATAGCGGCTACCTTTTCGGCATAGCTTCCATTTTCGTTTGCAATGTTAGTCTTTTCGTCATTCAAAGGAAAATTTTTCGTCTCGCTCTTTACCTTTTGAAGACTGGCCTTCAATTCACGGTTCTCGGCCTGGTAGTAGCGGATTTCGTCTTTCAATGCCTGCTTCTCAGTAATGGTGGCCCGGATTTGTTCGGATAAATAATCCAGTTTTTCCCGGATGATGATGTCCATAGCGATGTTGATTTTCTGATTGGTTCGGAAAGACAATATTAACAGTCCGAACGGGAATCTGACCGATCGAATTTCAATTTCCGTTTCAGATCCAATGACGAATTCCGGCTCCGGCTGACTTCATTTCGTCCAGGGCCTTCTTTCCGTCTTCAGGCAAAAGGTTCACGGCACGGCATCCAGGTGTAAATACATCCACTGTAAGTCCCAGTTCCAGAGCGTCTTTCACGGTGTGGAGCACACAATAATCGGTGGCCAGTCCGGCCACCACCAGGTGCCGGATGTCGTGTTGGTTTAACCATTCTTCCAGTTTGGTTTTATGCTCCCGGTGGTTGTCGAAGAAGGCCGAATAGCTGTCGGTTTCCGGATGAATTCCTTTCTGAATGATCACCGCCGGATGCAGATTCAGAACCGAAGGATGCAGTTCCGCTCCCCTCGTATTCTGCACACAATGATCCGGCCAGAGCACTTCGGTACAACCTTTCCAAAGGACGGTATCGTATGGATTTTTTCCATCGTGCGAACTGGCAAAACTTTTATGCCCGGCCGGGTGCCAGTCCTGTGTGAGAACAATGGTGTCAAACATTTCCGCCAGGGCAACCACCGGAATCAGAATGTCAGCCGATTCGGGAACGGCCAGTGCGCCTCCTTCCAGAAAATCATACTGAATGTCGACCAGCAGAAGTGCCGAATGCCTAGTCATCGATGGAATTCAGATTGGGGTCCACCATTTGCTGGATGCGGTTGGTATCGCCCCCCGTCGTATCCAACGGTACCCGACCCGAACAGGTAAGGTCAACCGACAGGTTCGCCGGTCGTTTGAACGGACCTTTTGTAATGCCCAGCACCGGATCGGCGTACACTTTGTCCATATAATAACTCCAGATCGGCAGCGCCATTTTGGAGCCTTGTCCTAAGTGAAACGACCGGAAGTGAATGCTTCGGTCTTCGCCCCCAACCCAGATGCCGGTTACCAGTTGTTTGGTAATGCCCATAAACCAGCCGTCGGAATAGTTGGAGGTGGTCCCGGTTTTACCGCCGACCTCATTGCCCACCAGAGTTTTACCCAGACGGTGCAGCCCAAGTGCCGTTCCGTTTCGTTCTTTGGTGGCGCCCATCAGCATGTGCACCATCATATAGGCGGTTTCTTCCGAAATCACCTCTTTCTTTTCCGGATTGAAGGAGGCCAGCACATTTCCGTTTTTGTCGGCAATGCGGGTAATGTAGTAAGGCTTGGTCCAGGTTCCGCCAGACACAAAGGTGGAGTAGGCCGATACGAGTTCAAAAACCGATACATCACTGGCACCCAGACAAAGAGCCGGCACGGCATCGAGCGGACTGTTAATGCCCAGCCGCTTCGCGTATTCCACCACCCGCTCGGGTCCCAGTTTCTTCATCACCTGGGCGGCCACCGAGTTGATCGACTGGGCCATCGCTTTCCGCAGCGTCATCCGCTCTCCGGTAAACTTGCCGTCGGAGTTTTTGGGCGTCCAGTAGGTATTGGTTTCTTCGTTGTAAAAGGTAACCGGTGCATCCACCATTTCGGTGCAGGGCGTAAAGCCGTTGTCCATCGCAGCGGCATACACGATCGGTTTAAAGGACGAACCCGGTTGTCTCCGTCCTTGCCGCACGTGGTCATATTTGAAAAACTTGTAGTTAATCCCACCCACCCAGGCTTTGATGTGGCCGGTAAACGGATCCATGCTCATCATCCCCGAATGCAGAAAATGCTTGGTGTAGGCAATCGAATCCCAGGGACTGATGGTGGTGTCGACTCCTCCCTTCCAGGAAAACAGGGTCGTACGCAGAGGACGTTTGAAGGCGATGATGGCCGAATCTTCGTTGCCATTGTATTGCTCTTTGTATGCCTGAAAAAGAGAGGTTCTCCGGGCGGCATGGAGAATAAAATCCTTGATTTCGGTTCCGTTTTCATCCACCCATGGATTTTTGCCTTTCCAGTATTTAAAAAACACCGCCTGCTGCGCTTTCATGTGGCTGTCGAGGGCTTGCTCGGCATAGCGCTGCATGCGGGAATTGATGGTGGTGTAAATTTTTAACCCGTCGGAATAAAGATCCAGGCCTTTTTCGCGGCAGAATTTCTGGAGATCCTTTTTCAGCTCCGTCCGGAAATACGTACCAAATCCTTCGTTGTGGTTTTCCACTTTGTACTGGCCAATGTCGATGGGTCTTAATTTCAATGATTCCGCTTCGGCGTCGGTGAGAAAATCGTATTTCTCCATCTGCTCCAGTACGGTGTTCCTTCGTTTGAGTGCCCGTTCCGGATTGTACACCGGAGAGTACAGAGTCGGTGCTTTCAGTACGCCCACCAGCATCGCACTTTGTTCCATATTCAGTTTGTCGGGGGTCGTATTAAAGAACGTACGCGAGGCCGTTTTAATACCAAAGGTGTTGGAACCAAAATGCACCACATTCAGATACATGGTGAGGATTTCCTGTTTGGTATAGGTGCGCTCCAGCTTTACGGCGGTAATCCATTCTTTTGTCTTTATGATGACGGTCCCAAGGCCTGGGACATCTGAAAGCGTTCCTTTGTACAATTCACTTCGGGTGTCGAACAGGTTTTTGGCCAGCTGCTGTGTCAGCGTACTGGAACCCCGGCGGTCAAACCGGATCACATACCAGAGAATGGCCAGTGTTCCCTTCATGTCAATGCCACTGTGGTCTTCGAAACGGATGTCTTCCGTGGCAAAAAGGGCTTTGATCAGGTTGGGCGACAGTTCCGAAAATTCGGCCGGTGAGCGGTTTTCTTTAAAGTACTTGCCCAGCAGCACCCCGTCTTCGGTGTACACTTCCGAGGCCAGTTCCGATTTCGGATTGGCCAGGTTTTCGGTGCTGGGGATTCCGCCAAACAAACCAAAGGCGTCCAGCGACACGGCATAGGTCCAGATGGCAATGCCAATAAAAAACGTGGCAAGCAGAATCCAGAAAGTCCGAATGAGGGGAAACTTGGTCATGATGATATCCGGTCGCAAAAAAAGAAGTTTTCAGGCAGATGATCGCAATTAAATCCGGATAATGCCGTCAATGAGCAAAAAGCTGATATTCTTTTCGTTACTGGCATGGGAGCAGGCAAAACCGAATCCGGAAACCCCACCAGGCTTTCCTCCATTCCAAATTAAGAGGAATCCACCCGGCCGGGATTCTGACAGAAAACGGAAAATTTCGGCGCTTGTTATACCATACCCGTATTTTTGCAGCGAACGCTGGTTACCGACATTCTTCTCATGACCAATCCAAGCTACTTACCCATCATTGTGCCCGCCATCGGTTTGCTGGTTCCTTTTGTGATCCGGTGGATCGAAAACAAGAGTCGCCTCCGGCAGGCACGGCATCTTCTGGACGTGATCCATACCCGGGACGAAATAGAAAAGCTGTTACAGGATTCCGAAAACAAGGGCATGGCTCTGTTGGAAAACGAAGAAATCCAGCTTCAGTATTACCAGAAAGAACTTGAGAAAGAAATCCGCCGCAACGATGTGCTCGACATCCGGCTCTACCCCATCCTCATTTCCATCGAGATGATCTTTTTTGTGTCCATAGTGTTCACTGGGGCGCTTCAGTTTCTCAAAGACCTCATCTATGCCCAGGGCGACGCCACACTACCTTTTCTGGAAGGCATCTTTTCCAACTCCACCATCCGCATTTCGCTCCTCATCTTTTGCCTGCTGGGCAGTTTGTACATGACGCATGGCT
>DAIOVD010000152.1:0-5140 GCA_036759185.1 Catalimonadaceae bacterium
AAAACTCAATTACAAAAAGCACGCTTCTCATCCTTATTGATCTTAGTAAAATCTTCATTGAATGGAATGCCCCTTTTCGTTCCACTGGTTTTACTGTAGTCTACAAATTTGTTAGAAGTGGCATTGGCCCTGTCAATCAGAGACTGAGGAAAAAGGTTCTCAATTCCAACTTTTATTGGATTTTCCCTTATTACTGGTAAATATATTCTTTGATTATACCCATTACTTTCGTCTAACCCTTTGACATCACAATCATATATGAAAAGCTTTTTCTGAGGATTAGTTTCCCAATTAAAATCATTCAATACTCTCCACAATTTGTCAAGGTTATCTTTCCCATTTCTATGACGCATTACAACTCGAGAGATTAAATCTTCTCTACCCAACAATATTGCTGCTTTCTTTGTAAATTCAATATCTGTATCTCCTTCAAAGAATACAATTGGGACTAACTCAACTAATGCGTAAGTCCTCGGTTTTATAAACCCACTTTTATAGTCTATTTCGTACCTGTCAAGAATTCCTTGAATGGATGAATATAGATTCAGAAGTAAACTTAGAAAAGTCTCGCTTAGGTGAGGATCAACTGATTTCTGAATTTCTTCTATGCAATAATAGTTATAGTTGACTCTGCTGTAACTGTATCTTGGGAAAGATTTAAAAATAGGATTTTCAGGCTGCTTCGTAGTTATAGTTTCTAAATGTCCAAATTCTCGATCAGGTGATTTGAAGTACTCATCAGTCTTTTTTTTGATTAGTACATCATATTTCTCTTTCTCCTCATCATTGTATTTTTCAATTAAGTCCTGAATATTTTCATTTCTAAATTTATCCTTAATTATGCTCAACCAATAGCGTGAGGATTGAAAATATTCTTGAATTGATTCCTTTGAATTTGTTTCTAAAACTTGAATAAGTTCATTTTCAAAACTTGAAGTCCTGTCAGTTAGCCATTTAACTTCAGAGTTTTTTTCAGACCATTCTTGAATAGAATCACCCGATTTAGCAAAATCAACTAGCAAGTCTATCTTCATAAGATCAGATAAACTATTAAACGCCCAGTTTCGAAAAGGAAATATAAGTTCCATTACCTAAATTGAAATTATAAAAGTAGCTGAGCGAAGTTTAAGACTCGGATAGCTCTAAAAATGTAAAAGGCATCAAGATCAATTCACTTGCCTCCATCTTCAAGCTTTCCTAAAAAATCCTGATAAATATCCTCCTCTTCTGATTCAAGGAAGTTCAGAGATCCGGAGCTCATCAACACATCTTGGATTACAGTCCCCGAAACATCCGACTCTGTGGATGTTGTCCGGTTAAGGAAAACAACGATTACTTCTTCTTCCTTGCTTACCTCAACCTTCTCTGAAAACAGCAATTGCTTTCCGTCGTATTTTGCCCGAATGCTCAACATAGATTATCTGGATTTCAGACAAATTTAAGGAATTGGATTGCAAATTCAATGATACTCAACTTTAATAAGAATTCATAAAAAAGGCTTCACTCAAAGCGAAGCCCTTTATATTTTACCTCGTCACCACCAGCTTCGAAATCGAGCTTCCCGACCGGTTCACCACCTGTACCAGATAAACACCTTTTGAGAAGGACCGCACGTCAATGTCGCGAAACGACAAAAAGGCCGGATCCCGGTACATTTCTTTGCCCTGCAGATCGGTAATCCGAACCTGGAAGATTTCATCTCCGCCGTTGATGCGGATGGTTTCGGAAGCTGGATTCGGGAAAATACCATCCGGGTTTTCGCTGATCAATTCCGAATTGGATGTGAAAATAAAACTGAAGCAAGCCGATGTGGTCACGCAATTACCTTTCGTCACCCTCACCGCGTAAGAGCCATTCTGACCCGGACTGAAATTGCGGGTAGTCGCTCCTGAAACCGGTGCATTTCCATTGTTGCAATCCAGCCACTGGTATTGGGCCCCGGCTGTACTGGGACAGGAAACCTGGTTGTTGCTTTGGGTGACAGTGGCGACAGGTGCGGGAGTCGTCGTTACGTCAATCGTATTGGAACCCGCAAACAACGTAGACGCACAAGGATGATTGCTGGTGATGGTGAGCGAAATCTGGCTTCCATTTATCGTGTTGGCATTGGCCGTATAGGTGGGTGTGGTGGCGACGGTAACCGTAAAATCTTTCTTCCAGGCATATACAGGATTGGTTCCGCCATTCTGCACCGTCGATTGAAAGGTTACCTGACTCCCGGCACAAACCGGCATGGACGAAGCCGATGTGATGGAAACAGCAGGCTCTACATCCGGGGAACTGGTGATATTCAGTGTATAACTGCTGTCACAGCTTCCGTATGAAACCGTGGCATAAAAGGTGCCTGCCTGCGAATAGGGCTGGTTGTTGAAGTAAAATATTTCAGAACCGCAGAGAGTTTTGTTGATGGTCCGGAATCGGATGCATTTTAGGAACCAGCGGGTGATGGCCATATCGTGCTGGGTTCCGTTCTTTTTAGAACCGGTGAGAGTGACAGACCCGTCTGGCAACAACTGAAGGGAATTGCATAAGACAGACCCGGTTCCGAAGACTCCTGATAACGTTCCCTGATTTCCAAAGGTGAGCAACGGGGTGCCATCCGGATTGAGTTGGGTGATCCGGACCAGATTACCGGAACTGCGGTACAAGGTTCCGGCAACGAGAATATTCCCGTTTGTCAGGATGGAAATGCCTTTGACCGCGTTGAGATCGTTAGCCGACGAACCCCAGTTGATGCCTGCATAACCCAGTGAACCAAAATTGTTATCGAGGGTAAAATTGGAAAGCAGCCTTGTCAACCGAATGTTGGCACCGGCAGCATACTCACCTGCGATTATGGTTTTGCCATCCGTCTGTTGCACAAACTTTCTGAAATCCCCGCTGGCAAATGCAGCCGCGGAATAACTGCTTCCTGGCAAATTAGCGGTTTGTCCGGTTGACGTAAGCTGGGCAACCCCAAAAGAATAGGGGGCACCACTACCTGGTCGCATTGACCCTCCGACCAGAATACCGCCATTGTTTTGGATCAGGATGTCCCGGGCTTCGCTTCCATATTGGTATGGATCGATGACGGTAACGCCATCCCCGGAAAACGTGTTGTCCAGCGTATATCCGTTTGATAAGATCCTGGCTACCAGACAACCGTCTGTGTTGTTGGTCATCTTTCCCTTTCCAGCCACCAGAATTTTTCCGTCAGACTGCACTTTCATCCTGTAAATGGTGCGGATGGTGGTTCCGGGAAAACCATTGGCATCGAAATAGGTGAAGCCATTGTTTAAAAACGTAAGATCCAATGCGCCGGCCGAAGTGAGACGGTACAGGTAAAACCTATCGCCATAGTTGGACAGCATCACGAGGATTTTCCCATTGGAAAGCAGGGCGATATCGAGTTGAGGAAATGCACCGGCCGCAAATGTGACAGGCGTGGTAAATTTCCCATCTCCACTGAACGCTTGATCCAGTTGACCATTCGACAGATAGCGGGCAACAGCCAGTTGGCTGCTTCCATGCACAAAACCGGCCACCACCATTTTTCCGTCGGGTTGCAATGCACTGACTGTCGCCATGTCATCGGTTGAGCTGAACGCAGTGGTGGTGAGTCCATTTGTACCAAAGTTGGGATCCGCATTCTGGGCAAAGCCAGACAAAAAGGTGCAGAACAGAATGAGGATTTGGAAGACGTATTTCATGGCAGGACAGTCCGTGGAGAATCTTCAAAAATCGACTTTCCGACCTGATTCCATTGCACCATTGAATCAGTTTTTTACACATCATGGTGAGATGTCCGGAAGAAATCCAGAGAGTGGAGTCTTTTCCCCTACCCTTCCAGCATCCTCTTCATTTCAATGTACTCGGCCTTGGTGATTTGACCAGCGGCAAGCCGTTTTTTGAGAAGATAAAGCGGTGAGTTCCGCTTGGTGCGTTGAAACGGAATGTCGTAAGGTGTGGCAAAAATCCAGACAAGCAGGATAACCCAGGCGAACCACCACAGCGTGTGCATTCCCCAGAAATGATAATTTTCGTAAATCATATGATAGTTTTTAAATGATTGAAAGTATAGGTTGGATGAGCCTGAAAACGGCCGGATTCCGCCAGAGATGTGTGCTATTTAAACGCATCCCCGTTATTTCAGATGGGCACGTAAAAACCAGGCCATTTTCTCGTGGGTTTCCAGCAGGCCAGTAATGAAATCAGCCGTGCCAAAATCGTGGAAATCCTCGGTGAACGACCTGATGTGTTCCCGCAGAATGATGGCGATGCTCTGGTGATCGGCCAGAAGCTCTTTCACAAAGCCTTGTCCGTCGTTGTCTTCACTCTGTTTTTCGGTAAGATGAGTGAGAGCCAGATACGATTTCATGGTCGCCGGGGCAAAGTGACCCAGGGTGCGGATCCGCTCCGCCACGCTGTCGATCACCACATCGAGCTGACCAAACTGTATTTCAAAAAAGGTATGCATCTCAAAAAAACCAGCTCCCTCTACGTTCCAGTGGGCATTTTTGGTTTTGAGGTACAGGACATTTTCATCAGCCAGGATTTTGGACATTTCGGTGGCGATGTGCTGGCGGTTGGTTTCGGTGATGCCGATTTCTGTTTTCATATCGATTTGTTGAGGTGAATGGATGATGTTTTGGTAATCGTTAACCGTTGTCTTCCTCAAGGTCGTTGTGGTTGTCGCCACCGATGCTGTAGTAGTTGTTTTCTTCGTCCTCGCTGCCCACGCTTTCCTGCTGATCGTCGAGTTCGGATCCGGGTACATCTAAGTCTTCGCCTGTGAGATCGTCGTCAAACTCCTTTTCATTGGGGGTGTCGATTTCTTCGTTGGGCGCTTTGTCCTCATCGGGGTTGTCCGGGTCAAGGTCCTTGTCCGGACGGCCCTGAACATAGATGTCTTCATCGGGCGGGTAATGCGGATATCCTGGCAGGAGAAGCGGATCTTTGGGTCCTGTTATTGCGATGGCCTTATTCATGCTTTGGCCAGGGCTAATTTTCCTTTTTTCAACTGTTTTTTGGCACGACGGGCAATCCGTTTCACTGATTTCTTCAGGAGGGCTTCCATTTTGCCTGTCATGCTCGATTTGTTGGTTTTGAGGACGCGGCTAACGGCATCCATCAGTTTTACTTTCAGCGTTTTCACCACGAC
>DAIOVD010000152.1:5240-10115 GCA_036759185.1 Catalimonadaceae bacterium
CGAAGCGTTCCTTAAACTCAAAACTTACGATACACCTCCTCAAACGGAATCCGCATCTGCTCACCCCAAACACCTTTTTCGTCCCGGATGCCGCAGGAAACCACCATGTTGATTTCGGCACCGAAGGGCAGTTTCAGGATTCGTTTGACCATGCCACTGTCAAACCCTTCCATCGGGCAGGTATCGTATTGCGCATCGGCCATGGCCAGCATAAAAGTTTGGGCAGCAAGGGCGCAGGTTTTGTGAACGACCACCCGCATATCGCTTTCTGATACCTGATAAATAATAGGGCGGAACAGTCCGATCAGGTAAACCACCAGCTTCCGGACCATCCCCCAAATCCCGAAAAAGCGGCTGTAGAGGATGGGCATGATGTACCCAAAATACGTGTTCCAGTTTTTGATGCGCTTCTCCTGCTTATCTGCCGGACTGTGGGCCTTCACATTTTGTGTTTCCAGGTCGAGCATCCTTTTTGCCCGGCTGCTGTACAGATCCTGACGGGTAACGAACACCACCATCTGCTGAGCGGAGGTGGCCGATTGCTGACTGAGACAGGCCTTCGCCAGTTTCTGAAGTACGGCAGGGTTGGTGATGTGATAAAACTCCCAGAGCTGCATGTTCGAACTGTTGGGCGCCCGGGTGGCCAGTTCGAGGCAATGCTTCACGGTTTCGGCATCAATGGGAAGGTCTTTGTAAAGCCGCACCGAACGCCGGTAGCGAATGATTTCTTCGAGGGTCATGGTTCCGGTAAAGCTGGGGCCATCCGGATGGTGAACTCCTACACAATTTGGGGTTTGCGGTGTATAATTTGTGTTCGGTAAAGGACGGCTTCTCTTTAATCGGAGCTGACCTTTTGTTAGATATCAATCCATTTTCGGCTGGCTTTCACTTCAGTTTCGGCTTTTGTTTCCGTTTTATCATCCGGAAACAAAGCCCTCAAAACAAAGACAGGGGTGAATTTCCGGAAATCGTCTTGTTTCGAACGATCTTCAAGAATGGTGATGGTTTGGGGTAACAAGAAGTCCTGCCGGCGGTAATATTCCCAGAACAGTTCAGTGGGAAAATAACCCAGACAAAGCTCCATTTCATATTTTCTATGTACCTCTACCATTTCAGCAGACTGATCTTTGACCAGTTTTGAGGCCCAAAGTAATTTTTCAATCTCCTTCCCCAGCTCCATTACCATTTGGAAGTTCTCTACGGGTGGTGTTTCTTCTGTTTTTTCCAACCAGAAATTGAGGATGGGATCCAATGCCTTGTGCCATGGTCCGGAAAACACGGATATCTCTTTCCGAAGGTATTTTAGTTCGGTATCGTTGAGCAGCATCATCGGAGGAATCCGAAACAGGGGAATCATGTTCACCGAATTCCGGTCTCTGTGATCCGAAAGTGATTCAAGATGGTCTGTCCAAACAACATTAAAACCCATTTCAGGTTGAAAAAACTCTTGTCCAAACCAGAACACATCCGAACCAAACTCGGTGCACTTCTCACTCAGATTAAGAAGCCAGCTTGTTTTGCCCTGTGCAAAATCGTTCTTTTCATTATCACCGGAAAGAAACCCCATTTGCAAACCAGGGTCTTCGTCCAGCAACTTCTGGTACCAGGCCAGGGTCTCCTGCTGCACTAAATCCTGCATCTCACGCATAAAGAGCTTTTCTATCCGCACAAGTATGTCGTCAAGCTTGTGAACGGTCATCAGTTGCTGGGGGCTGAGATGCTTTATCTTGCGGTAGGTATCCCTTTTACGATTGGCCTCCTTATAAGAAGCCAACAGATCTGTATTCGCATTTTTCAAAAACATCTCTTTTCGAACAGCCGGATGAAGTTTGTTGAAAATTTCCCAGTCGGTGATATGCCAGAAAATCTGACCAAATACCCCCATCCTTTGGCTCAGTATGTAGGCGCAGCGCATCAGAACACTAAATTTCCGGAAGCTGCTTTCCTTTACATTATGAAACAGAACGGTCTCCATCAGATATCAAAATCCGGCAGTATCACATTGGTTCCTTCGATCAGAAAGGCTACACGGTAATAGTCGATGTTTTCCGCAATCCAGGGATCGGCCACTTTCCATTCACGGAAGGTATCGTTGCTCATCAGGAGACAATGTTCCCTCTTCACCATCTGAATGATGAAAACATCGGCTGACTTTTCGGCCGGGGCTTCCAGATAGGTACACAATTCTTCGAGCCGGGGCAATTCGTCTTTGTCCAACAGCCGGTGTCTCAGTGAAGCATCGGCAATGACGGTGATGTCGTGAATGCCTTTCTTTTTTAGTGCTTCAACTACAAGGAGCAGGTTGGCCACTTTGGGTTTCTTTTCAGTTGCCTTTTTTGTCGCAAAGGCAACATTGCTTCCATCGATAACCAGCTTTCGGCTTTGCAAAGACACCGTTTCGAAAAACTCTCCGTCGGTGTCGTACAATCCATAATTCTTGACGGCATCTTTTTTCAGAAAGTTTACCAGAGCGGGTTTGCCCTCCTGCAATTGTAACGTAAACCAGGCGGGCAAGGTGCCGGTATCGGCATCCTTCATGGTTTCCATTTCCTCGAAAAACTTATCAGCCAGTTTGTTGATGGACACCTTTTTGGCCTGGGGCAACTTACTGAGGAGAATCAGAAGCACTTTGGCATCGTGTGCCAGTCCTTCTTCACCCGCTTCCTCCAGATTGAGGAACTTTTTGGCATCGTCCCGGTTTCGGAGATTGTGCTTGCGGGCAAAGGCCAGTTCCTCCCCGGTATCAAAATCCTTCTCTTTTCCTTCCGCATAATCAGCGGCATTGGCAAACCCTTTTTCAATGGCAATATCAAATTCGGCCATGGTTTGAAACCCGAGAGAACAGGCCGTCGCCATATCTGTGTAGGTTGTGAACCCATTGGTTTTGGCATGGGTAAACAGTTCTGCCGGGTTGCGGATTCCATCAGGATTCCATTTCCATTCTCCCTTCTTTCGAGCCTCTTCATAGTTGGCAAATCCTTCCCGAAACCCACCACTCACCAGTTCATCAAAATCAGATTTCTCGGTGATACCATTGGTACAAGCCAGAGAATAATCGTCAAAATGACGGTAGCCAGCACGTTGGGCTAAGTAAAAGGTTTCAGCATCCGGAAAACCGTGTTTCTGGGAACTATTGAAATCCTCCAGACTCCGGAAGCCCATCGAACCATGGTAAAAAAATCCACCTTTGGACGGCATTCCAAAGCCGTCGACTTCCGTTTCCGATTTCCGGACCCGGTAAACTGTCTTGACATTCTGGCTTTCGAAATAGCGGATCAGCTCTTTCAGGCTTTCAAATTCCAGCATCAGGTCGCTGGTGAAGGATTTCAGATTGAAATAATTGTAGTGCTGGGTACGTTCGTGTGTCATGCATGAAATGTGTTTTGTGTTTGAAATAAATCCGCACTGGATGGGACAAAGGGAGATGTAGGGTTTCCGACAGCTTTGAATCCTCCGATCGAACTGCTTTCTGCTGCAAATATTTTAAATAGACCGGAATCTTCTGCATTCCGGAGGGGGAGAATTGAAAATTTTTTCTGGTAAAGGATGGATTCGCTCAAAGCAAAGCTTTCCCTTGTCTAAAGATCAATGGATTTCTTCACCGCTTTAATTTTCTCAGGGAAATCGGCATTAGAACCCGTTTCCTTCGATTCAAAATAGTCATCCCTCCTGCTTTTCAGGATGAAAACCGGTTGATGGCTCACGTATTCAGGATCGGATTTGTATTGCTCCAGCATGTCCATTGTTGTTTCGGTGAGACCGTTATGAGCTTGGTAAAACTTCCACAACATGGGAGAAGGAATAAAACCCAGAATAAGCTGAAATGGGTGGTAGAACGCTGATTCCTCGGATTCAATGACGTTTTTCAGGATACCCGACCGGGCAAAAGCATGGCCCAGATTCCGGGAGGACTCCACCATAGCATTGAACACTTCTGCATCAGGTTTCGGTCCTTTTTTGCGTAAATAGAAGTCCAAAAATGGATCCATCGCCTCATTCCAGGAATTGGCTTCGGGTCTCAATTCCCGCTTCGCGTGTTTGGCTGCAGTGGCCGTTAACTGGCTGGTGGATGGTACATCAAATAAGGCCAGCAATTGAGCCTGATCACTGTTTTCCACAAATTCCGAGGGATGCGTTACCCATTTTACATTCCATTCATATTGGGGATCAAAAAACTCAGGTTCGAGCCAGAATACATCGGGGGTTTCACCGGGCTGACCAACCTTCATAATGATATGCGCCGCCATCCCACGGTTCCCAAATAAAGGATCCCCTGGCTGGTCGTGACTGAGGTTCCCACAGCAGACAGACTCTCCACCATTTTGCAATTCGTAGTAAAAGTTGAGGTTGTATCTATGGACAAATGACTTCATCATTTTTGCATATGCCTCTTCAAGTTCTTTCAAAACCGACACTGCGACTGCCTTCAGGCGTAACTCATCGGGGGTCAGATACTTTTTCTGACTCAATGAGTCGAGTAATGAATAGGACCTTCGGGCAGTATCGATAAATTCTTCATCGTTTCCCCCTAGTAGAAGTATCTTTTTGAATTTAGTCTTTGTGTTTTTGAAAAATTCCCAATCCGAAACCAGATGGCAGGCTGTTCCAAGAATTCCAACCCGATGGGAAGTAAAATATGCAAGCTTCAGAGCTGATGCCAGGCAATACTTATTGGTCTGCTTAAGCATCGAAATAAAGACACTTTCCATAGGGGTGAGAGAGGGTAAATACCAGGAGGCAAAGGAAAGGATTTTCTATTGTGCTAAGGCAAGCTTCGCTTTGAAAGAAGCCTACCTTTTGTCCCCCACAATCATCAATTTAAAAACCCTTCGAGGAAGGCAATCTTCCGGTCAATTTCATCGATGCGGAACTGGA
>DAIOVD010000153.1:0-4110 GCA_036759185.1 Catalimonadaceae bacterium
ACGTTTCCGGAGAATTCGTTGTCGATGGCATGTTCGATGTAGGTTGAGATTTCAGACACATCGCCACGGTTCATCACACCATGATAGCGATGAGGAGTCAGCTGATCGGCTACTTTCACACAACGATAGCAAAGAATGCAACGGGTCATGTGCAACTGAATGTACGGACCGAGATCAATTTTCTTGAACGTCCTTCTCTCAAATTCGAAACGGGTCCCTTCGGCGCCATGTTCGAAACTGAGATCCTGCAGATGGCACTCACCGGCCTGATCGCAGACTGGGCAGTCAAGGGGATGGTTCGCCAGCAGGAATTCCACCACTCCTTTGCGGGCATCGAGAACATCCTGAGACGTATTGTTTTGAACCTCCATGCCGTCCATCACCATGGTTCTGCAGGAAGCCACCGGTTTTGGCATTGGCCGGGGATCTTTTTCAGAACCCTTGGTGACCTTCACAATGCAGGTCCGGCAATAGCCACCGCTGGTTTCCAGTTTGGAATAATAGCACATGGTGGGTGGTGCTACTTCAGGCCCCAGCATACGAGCCGCCTGAAGGATGGTGGTTCCGTCAGGGACTTCGATGGTTTGGCCGTCTATTGTTACTTTCATTAATTCAAAAGTTTTAATTCAAAAGTCAAAAGTTTAATTGTCAATCGCTTTTGTAGATTTTAATGAGATTATGCTTTTAGCTAAGATTTTTGATATCTGTTCAAGTTCATCCAGTATATTCTTGAATAAATTCTCTTCTAGATTTAAACCTTCTTTTAGTAAGCGAAGCCAGTAATTGGTTTCATTGGCTGATTTTAGAGCAATCTGATAATAACGGGTAAATTCCTTCCTAGAACTACTAGACTTGCCTTCAATAATATTGGCTCCAATAGAAGTAGAAGATCGAAGAAGCTGATTAATTAAAAAACGATAGGTGGACGGAACTTCAACAATTCCAACTAGTTTGAAAATCATCAAAGAAAACTTAAAACTTCGATTTCTAATATCCTCCATCTTTCCTTTTGACTTTTGACTTCTTCCTTAAAACTTAGAGGTTATTTACCTCAAAGTAGTGCTTCACATCCTTCACCGAATGACCTTCCCTTACAAATTCCTCAAACTCGTGACGGAAGTGGCGGATGGCGGACGCAACCGGCCAGGCAGCGGCATCACCGAGAGGGCAAATGGTGTTGCCCTCAATACGGCGCTGAAGATCCCAGAGAAGGTCGATGTCTTTCATTTCACCGTGACCATGCACGATTTTGTGAAGGACTTTTTCCATCCAGCCGGTTCCTTCGCGACAAGGGGAACATTGTCCGCAAC
Source organism: Catalimonadaceae bacterium (assembly GCA_036759185.1). Taxonomy (GTDB): domain Bacteria; phylum Bacteroidota; class Bacteroidia; order Cytophagales; family Flexibacteraceae; genus CAMDMI01. Next base: position 1,311 of record DAIOVD010000153.1, read on the forward strand.
TTTCATGGTGATAGAAACGGGCAAAATTCCAGAGGTTTTTCACGATGGACGTCGTTTCATCCATTACGATAAATCCGCCTGAACCCAACATGGAGCCTGAAGCAAATCCACCATCAGACAGTGACTCATAGGTCATGAGGCGATCTTCTCCATTGGCGGTTTTGAGAATCAGATTGGCTGGAAGAATCGGAACCGAAGATCCTCCGGCGACAACGGCTTTCAGCTTTTTGTTATTGAGGATTCCTCCGCAATACTGGTCAGAGTAAATGAATTCTTCCACCGGCACACCGAGTTCGATTTCATACACACCCGGCTTGTTGATGTGGCCGGATGCCGAAATCAATTTGGTACCGGTACTGCGACCGATCCCGATTTTGGCGTACTCATCGCCACCTTCGTTCACAATCGGAACAACGGCTGCGATGGTTTCCACATTGTTTACTACGGTTGGGCATCCGTAAAGACCTTTGATGGCCGGAAACGGAGGCTTGATGCGGGGATTTCCACGTTTTCCTTCCAGAGATTCCAGAAGGGCTGTTTCTTCTCCACAGATATAAGCACCACCTCCGGGCTGAACATAGAGATCCAGATCATAACCGGTTCCCAGAATGTTTTTACCCAGCCAGCCAGCGGCATAGGCTTCTTTGATGGCTTTTTCGAGAATGGCGATCACGTAATAGTATTCGCCACGCACATATATATAGGATGTGTTGGCACCCAGCGCATAACTGGATGTAATCATTCCTTCAATCAGAAAATGCGGAATGCGGGACATCAGGTACCGGTCTTTGAAAGTACCCGGCTCTGACTCATCAGCATTGCAAACCAGATAACGGGGAACACCTTCGGGCTTGGCCAGAAAGCTCCACTTCATACCGGTTGGGAAACCAGCTCCTCCCCTTCCTCTCAATCCGGATTTTTTCACCTCTTCCACCACCGCTTCAGGCGTCATGGTTTTGAGGGCCTTTTCAACCGATGCGTATCCGCCTTTTTCTCTGTACACAGCGTACGACTGAATCCCGGGGACATGGTCGTTTGCCAGTAATAGTTTTTTTCCCATAGTGTTTCGGTTGTTTAGTAATGGGTTACGGTGACCTCGTCAAAATATGTTTTTCGGGCACCGTCCTTCCGAAGGTCGCTGACCAGTTGATCAACTTTTTCAAAAGTCAGGTTCTCATGGAATTGAGCCCCGCATTGAAGCATCGGTGCCGTTCCGCAGGATCCAAGGCATTCGACCGTTTTGAGGGTAAACATGCCATCGGGCGTAGTTTCGCCTTCTTTGATTCCAAGGGTTTGTTCGAGATGACGAACGATATCTTCTGCACCCCGAAGCCAACAGGAGCTGGTACGGCAAACTTCCAGAAGGCATTTCCCTACTGGTTTGAGGTTGTACATCGAGTAGAAAGATGCCACTTCGTACACCTCGATTGGTTTAATGTTCAGTGCGTCTGCCACCAGATCCATCGCTTCCGGACTGAGCCAGCCATCGAATTCGGCCTGAGCCAGATGAAGAACTGGTAAGAGAGCTGATTTATGTTTTCCTTCCGGATACCTTGACATGACCTCCTTGATCAGTTTCAGTGTTTCCGGTTTAAATTGAAGGTTCTTTTCCATCGTTTGATCAGGCGTCCAGTTCACCTGCAATTACATTTAAACTACTTAAAACCAGAATGGCATCAGAGAGCATCATGCCCTTCGCCATTTCGGCATAGGCCTGATAATAAATAAAACATGGCCGCCGGAAATGCAGACGGGCTGGGGCACGTCCGCCATCGCTTACCAGATAATATCCGACTTCACCATTACCTCCTTCCACAGAATGGTAAACTTCACCAACCGGAGCATCAATTTCACCCATTATGATTTTGAAGTGATAAATGAGAGCTTCCATTTTGGTATAGACATCCTGTTTCTCCGGAAGATAAAAATGCGGAGCATCAGCATGGTATGGTCCTTCGGGCAGGTTGTCGATGGCCTGTTGAATGATCCGCAGACTCTGCCAGATTTCTTCGTTCCGAACCATAAAGCGATCGTAGGTGTCGCCGTTTTCTCCTACCGGGATATCAAACTGGAAGTCTTCATAGCTGGAATATGGATTGGCGACACGAACATCATAGTCAATACCAGCCGCCCGAAGGTTGGGTCCGGTAAAACCATAGTCCATGGCCATTTCCTTGCTGATCGGACCCACATCGATCACACGATCCATGAAAATCCGGTTCCGGTTGAAGAGTTGTTCAAACTCTTTCCAGACGATCGGGAATTCAACCAGCAACTGTTTGATTTTCGCAATGGCAGCCGGACTGAGATCCCGTTCCATCCCTCCTACCCGACCCATATTGGTCGTAAGTCGGGAACCACAAATCTCTTCGTAGATCTCGTATATTTTTTCTCTTTGCTGAAACACATACAGGAAGCCGGAAAAGGCACCTGCATCCAATCCAAGAATCGAATTACAAATCAGGTGATCGGCAATCCGGGCCAGTTCCATTGCAATCACACGAATGTATTGAGCACGTTTCGGAACGGTGATTCCAAGAAGTTTCTCTACCGTCATGTGCCATCCCATGTTGTTGATGGGCGCACTGCAATAGTTAAGACGATCGGTGAGTGGGGTAATCTGGTAAAACGGACGGTGTTCCGCTATTTTTTCAAATGCCCGGTGAATGTACCCAACCGTCGAAACGCCGGATACGATCCGCTCTCCGTCCATCTGAAGAATATTCTGAAACACACCATGCGTGGCGGGATGTGAAGGTCCCAGATTGAGCGTGGTGAGTTCGTTGGCGAATGCTTCTTT
>DAIOVD010000153.1:4210-10084 GCA_036759185.1 Catalimonadaceae bacterium
GTTCGTTGGCGAATGCTTCTTTGTCGGTTGGAAAAGCTTCGGGAAGATTGTTATTTTTAATCAGTTGATTTTCCATCTGTTATCTTCCGAACATTGAATCTACTTTATCTCTTCTTACCTGGTCTTCGAGAGGATATTCTTTCCGTAACGGGAAGTAATCCATATCGTCCACATTGAGAATGCGGACCAGATTGGGGTGTCCTGTAAAATTGATTCCAAAGAAATCATAGGTTTCACGCTCCATCCAGTTGGCGGAATTAAAATGCGCCGTCATACTCGGGATATCAGGCTGGCTGATGGGTGCAAATGTTTTCACACGGATCCGGGTGTTTGACGTCCAGCTATGGAAAATGTACACGGCTCCAAGTTCCCTTCCGGTTTGCTCCGGAATATGCATTCCACAGAGGTCCGTCATAAAGGTAAACTGATACTGGGGATGGTTTTTCAACGCACCAACCAGAGGAAGCAATGCATCCGGGCGCACTTCAACCGTTAATAAATCGTACGGTTCAGACGATTGCAGGAGTCCTTCTCCGATGGTCTCCTGCACAAAGTGTAAAATCTCTTCGTTGCTGAATGGCATCAGGAAATGGAATAAGAGTCGAGTAATGCTTTGTATTCTTCGGTATCCCGGCGACGGGTCGATTCATTGGCAGCCAGTTCCTGAATTTTCATAAGGCCTTCAATGATCTGCTCCGGTCTTGGCGGGCATCCGGGTACGTACACATCCACCGGAATAACACGGTCGATGCCTTGTAATACGGAATACGTATCGAAAATTCCTCCTGAAGATGCGCAGGCACCAACAGCGATTACCCATCTGGGTTCTGCCATTTGCTCATATGTCTGGCGGAGGACAGGTCCCATCTTTTTGGCGATGGTCCCCATAACCATCAGAAGATCTGCCTGGCGAGGTGAAAAGCTGGGCCTTTCGGAACCGAACCGGGCAATGTCATAGTGAGATGCTGCTGTGGCCATAAATTCGATTCCACAACAAGAAGTGGCGAAAGGAAGAGGCCATAGAGAGTTTTTACGGGCAAGCCCCACTACTTTGTCGAGTGAGGTTGCGAAAAATCCCGGTCCTTCAATTCCTTGAGGTGCGGGTTGGTTGGTATCGACCATTGAACGTTTTTGTTCTGTAAACTCGATGAATCGTTTTTTTGTTTGAATACCAGGTTCTTAGTCCCAGTTAAGAACACCTTTCCGGATAATGTAGTAAAAACCACCCAGCAGTATGCCCATGAAAATAATCATTTCAATAAAACCTACCCAGCCCAGTTCCTTGAAATTCACTGCCCAGGGGTACATAAAAATGATCTCCACATCAAAAAGCACAAACAAAATGGCCACAAGAAAGTACTTCACAGAGATCGGTGCCCGGGCATCCCCGACCGATTCGATCCCGCATTCCCATTGCTCATCCTTTACCTTTCCTTTGATTTTCGGCCCGATGGAATGTGTTACGAGCATTGTGACAACCACAAATGCAAGTGCGAGTCCCAATTGTACGACAACCGGCAAATAGTCAGAAGGTAAATAAGCGTCCAGTAAAACCATGATATGCTTTTAAATGCGGCGCAAAGAAAGCCCCATTGGTTAAATAGACAAAGTTAAAATCCGGATTTTTCGATGATTTTTACCTCTTCTTCCCCCGGCAGACAACAAGAATCTTTGACAGGTGAGAGGAAAACCAAAATAGCTCTTTCCTTTGCAGTCTGAATTTTTGAAACGATGTCGGTTCTAGTCGAAAACCTCACCAAAATGTATGGAAGCCAGCTTGCGCTGGACAATGTCAGCTTTTCTGTTGCCAATGGAGAAATTCTGGGTTTGCTGGGACCCAATGGAGCCGGTAAATCCACTACGATGAAAATCATCACCGGATTCCTTCTGGCCAACAGTGGCAAGGCTGAAGTCTGTGGCATTGATGTCGTGAAAGAGCCTCTTCTGACCAAAAAGAAAATCGGCTATCTGCCGGAACACAATCCGCTATATCTGGATATGTACATCCGGGAGTTCCTGGATTTTACCGCTGGCATTTACGGGATTCCGTCCTCGAAACGGACGGCACGCATTGAAGAACTGATTGAACTGACCGGACTTACAGCAGAAAGAAAAAAGAAAATCGGCCAGTTGTCGAAAGGATACCGTCAGCGGGTGGGGCTGGCCCAGGCATTGATTCATGACCCGGAAGTGTTGATTCTGGATGAACCGACTACCGGACTCGACCCCAACCAGATTGTGGAGATCCGGAACCTGATTTCCAACATTGGGAAGTCAAAGACGGTGATTCTGAGTACACACATTATGCAGGAAGTGACGGCGATTTGCAACCGGGTTGTGATCATCAACCGCGGTAAAATTGTGGCGGATAAGCCGACGAAAGAACTGAGCCAGACTTTGTTTGGGGAGCCGGTATTGCGGGTTCAGTTCAAGGAAAGCTACGATAACAAATGGATACAATTGCTGGATGGTGTGCAGTCAGTAAAAAAAGGAAAGGACAACGAGTTGTTTGTGACCTTCCGTGCAGAGTTGGAAGATGAAGTGCGGGAACGGATTTTTACGGATGCCGCAGGTAAAAAACAAATCATCCGGGAGATTGAAAAAATCGAAACCAGTCTGGAGGAAGTATTCCAGAATCTGACCCGTTAAGTTCTGATAGATTTCACTGAAGGCAGAAAATAATAACCAGAAGCGGCGAAAGTCTAAATGGAAAAGAATCCGAAAGTCGATTTCTACTTTAAAAAGGCCGGGAAATGGGAACAGGAAACGTTGGAGCTGAGACGAATTGCTCTTTCCTGCGGACTGACCGAAGAATTGAAATGGGGCACGCCTTGTTATACGATTGGCAAAAAGAACATAGTCCTGATTCATGACTTCAAAGAGTATTGTGCTCTGCTTTTTTTCAAAGGGGCATTATTGAAAAACGAAGATCAGTTACTGGTTTCTCAGACAGAAAACACACAATCCACACGACAAATACGGTTTACGCATCTGGATGAAATCCTTGCCAAAGAATCCGCTGTTTTGGCGCACATTCTCGAAGCCATTGAAATCGAAAAAGCCGGAAAGAAAGTGGAACTGAAATCAACCGAAGAGTTTCCTGTTCCGGAAGAATTCCAGGAGTTGCTGAACGCAGATCCGGAAATTGAAAAGGCATTCCGGGCTTTGACACCCGGTCGACAACGTGGATACCTGCTCCATTTTGGAGCCCCGAAACAATCAGCCACCCGTGTTTCGAGAATAGAGAAATGCCTTCCTCAAATCATGGCAGGTAAAGGGCTGAATGATTAACAGTTAAGGCCTTTCGGTCAAATTGATTTGCGAAATCTGAACGTTGTCAGGGAATTTATTTTCCGTAAGTCAAACTTTGGGCTTTTGTAATTCCTGTAATGTGCCGGTACAAAACTTTTGTGGATCGCAAATCCATCTAGTCTCATACAAGATGGAACCGCAGGCAAGATATATGGGACAGTGGTTGCGTGAGGGACAGAAGCGGTAGCCCGCACCGAGCCAGCGAGGGAGGACTACAAGCGGATGGCCTGACGGCGAGGCACGAAGCCGGCACGCCCGGACCTTACAGATGAGTCATTGTATCGGAAAAGCGGGAAGGAAAATTGCCTCAACGGATTTTTTGTGAATGTGAAATTTGCCAGTTTTGCCATCACTCTTTTCAGAAAACTGCGATGAAAACGGCTGCACAGATTGCAAAGCACCTTCGGGAAGTCCATTTTGGAGGGAACTGGACATGGTCTAACATGAAGGAGAATGTTGCGGAACTGTCCTGGGTTGAAGCGACCAGGAAACCAACGCCTTTTCATTCGGTAGCGGAACTGGTTTTTCATACCAATTATTTTGTGAGGGTGGCGATTTCGGCTTTGAGGGGAGAAAAGATTGATGCACATGACAAATTTAGTTTTGACCTGCCTCCTATTGCCTCAGAATCGGATTGGGAAAACCTGAAAAATCAGGCTTTTGCCGATGCCGAAATGCTGGCTACACTGATTGAAGTCCTTCCGGATGAGAGACTTGGCGCTACATTCATTCTTGAAAAATACGGAAATCACTTCCGGAATCTCCACGGAATTATTGAACATACACATTACCATCTTGGCCAGATTGCAATGGTGAAAAAGCTGGTTTCCGGCAATGAAAATCCAACTTCATCCACAAATCCATGATAGTTGCGTGGCTACCTTTCCTACTAATTTATGTGTTTTGGCTGAGAAAACGGAAACCCCATCGCCGGCTTCTGATTGTGGAATTTCCTTCCTGCGGGTTTACCATTTCAATAAACCGATGGTAATAATTGATGCCGGAAAAATCGTTAAAGTTCCGTTGATCAAAGAACTTTGTGTTTTAAATTAGTAAGGTCTTCTTATTTGTTGCTGTTGCACCGAAAATACAAGAGCACTGAATCTTACCAATGCACCAGAACAGCAGAATCCTTGCCATCATAGGCAGCGCCTCCAAAAAATCATCCAACCTGCTCCTGGTTAAATGGATTGCCGAACGAATGAAGAATTCACTGGATCTTCACATTTTCAATGACTTAAAAATGCTACCGCACTTTGATCCTGAATTATCTCTGGAAAATACCCCTCAAACCATTCTGGATTTCAGAACGATGGTTCATGAAGCAGAGGGTATTCTGATTTGCACGCCTGAATATGTTTTCAGTATTCCATCTGGTTTGAAAAATGCCATTGAATGGTGCATATCAACCACCGTTTTCTCTGATAAACCGACAGCTCTGATTACAGCTTCCGCTCAAGGCGAGAAAGGGCATGAAGAATTGAAGATGATCATGAAAACTGCCATGTGTCGATTTCAGCCTGAAACAACTCTTCTGATTCAGGGCATTCGGGGAAAAGTTGATCATAAAGAAAATCTGACCGATCCCGGAACTATCACAGAGCTGAACCATTTGCTGAAGGTATTTTCGGAAATGGTAAAACAAAACAAGATCCCACATGATTCTTGATTTTCAGAACGAGCTGGCAGTCGATGTGCTTTGAGATTATGTGGTAAAACCCGGAACAACCATTTCCAGCAAATTTCCCTATGCTCTTTTTCCTTCGTGAACCATTTTTCACCTTCTTTGCCCTGCAATTACAGATACACCAGATAATTTAATTATGAGTCAGCAAACAGCGACGGCAAAGCCTGCTTCCATTGCGGAACTGGAGGCCGAACTGGTCGCCAAACGAACCAAAACCCGCCTGGGAGGAGGGCCAAAACGAATCGAGGCCCACAAGAAAAAGGGCAAACTCACTGCCCGTGAGCGCATCACCCAACTGATTGATCCGGCTTCGACGTTTATGGAACTGGGGCTTTTTACCGGCGAAGGAATGTACGAGGAAGAAGGCGGTTGTCCTTCCGGCGGTACCGTTTATGGCATCGGGTATGTGTGCGGCAGAATGTGTGTGATTGTGGCCAACGATGCCACGGTGAAAGCCGGAGCCTGGTTCCCGATCACCGCCAAAAAGAACTTACGGGCACAGGAAGTGGCGATGGAAAACCGCCTTCCGATCATATACCTGGTCGATTCAGCAGGCATTTACCTTCCGCTTCAGGCCGATGTGTTTGCCGACAAAGAACATTTTGGCCGGGTATTTCGCAACAACTCGATCATGAGTGCAATGGGCATTGTACAGATCGCCGCCATCATGGGCTCCTGCGTAGCTGGAGGAGCCTACCTTCCGATTATGAGCGATGAAGCCATGATTGTGGATGGCACCGGCTCGGTTTTTCTGGCGGGTTCGTACTTAGTGAAATCAGCCATTGGTGAGGATGTGGACAATGAAACGCTGGGAGGTGCTACGACACACTGCGAGATTTCGGGTGTGACGGATTACAAGCATCCGAACGATGAGG
>DAIOVD010000154.1:0-10041 GCA_036759185.1 Catalimonadaceae bacterium
GTTCCCTGAGGAATCAGTTCTACTTCCAACTCGCCGCTCAGAAGTTGTCGTTCAAACTCTGCATTTTCTCCTACATAAGAAGAAATCATTTTTTTCACCTGCCGTGTCTGGAGCATCAGACCGATACCAAAATCGTCGACACCGGCATTGTTGGAAATACAGGTAAGGTTTTTTACACCCGACCGAAGAAGGGCTGCAATGCTGTATTCCGGAATTCCGCTGAGGCCAAAGCCGCCCAGCATCAGTGTATCGCCATTTTTTACCTGGGCCACTACGGCATCCAGATCGGTAATAATCTTGCTCATATCAGGTGTATCAGAATTGGACCGCAAAGAAACGGGGTTCCCTGTAATAATCCCGCAGGAATTACAGCCTGAATTTAAGAGTTTTTAACCATCGCTGACTTTCAGATAGTTGGTGCATTGGTTCGATTTATCCATTTTTGGGGCCATTTACAGTGTGAGAAAAATCGTATGAAAATTCTGCTTCAGTTCTTCCGGATATTCACAGGCGCCTTGTTTATCTTTTCTGGTTCTGTCAAACTGATTGATCCTGTGGGAACCCAGATCAAAATGGAAGAGTATTTTGAAGTATTTGCCCAGGCCTTCCACCCTTTCTTCGAACATTTTGTGGCCTTTGCATTGCCCATTGCCGTCATCATGTGTGTGGCGGAAGTGGTGATGGGTTTTGCCCTTCTTCTCTTTTATAAAATGAGAATCAACATGTGGCTGTTTCTGTTGCTGATGATTTTCTTCACGTTTCTCACCGGTTATACCGCCATGGCGTTGTATGCCAAAGAACATCAGGAAACCGGTTTCGCAGGCTGGTTCGCATCTTTCGCCGGGGTTGCGAGTCCGGCAGAAATTAATGCCGTAAGTGATTGCGGTTGTTTTGGTGACTTCATCAAACTCCGTCCCTGGGAATCGTTCCTGAAAGATCTGATCCTGATGGTGCCAACTCTGTTTCTGTTCTGGAACCGGAAAAAACTCGAATCTGAATTTAAGGAAAGCGTGAATGTAACCGGGATGGTTTTGTCACTTGGGATTTCCTGTTTTGTAGCCTGGCATGCCATTGAGCATCTTCCGGCCTTTGATTTCCGTCCCTATAAAGTGGGTGCGAACATAAAAAAGAACATGGAGCCATCAGAGCCACTCCGCTACGTATATTTTATGGAACGAAACGGTGAGACGAAAGAGTTCACTGAATATCCCACCGATACAACCTGGAAATTCAAAACGATGGAAGTTGCCAATCCGGATGCGAAACCAAAGATTACCGATTACAGCCTTTGGAACGACGAAGGCGATTTTACCCAGCAATCGTTTGAAGGCAACAAATTGTTCCTCATCATCCGGAAAGCCGACAAGGTGGATCCGAAAGATCTGAAGAAAGTGGCATCCCTTTTCAACAACATGGCCAAACTGGGCAGCATGAAAATTGAGTGTTCCGTCATTACCGGAAGTGATGCCAAATCGATGGAACTTCTCCGTCATGAAGCACAACTGGCGGTTCCCTATTATTATGGTGACGGTACTGTCCTGAAAACGATCATGCGATCCAACGCAGGATTGTGGATGCTGAAATACGGTGAAGTGAAAGGTAAGTGGCACCTCAACGATTGCCCGGACATTCACGAAGTAATTGAATCTTTGAAATAGCCGCTTATCTCCTGGCGGGCTTGTAGGCAAACCGGTCCTTGAGCAGATTGATGGGTTTTTCAATCAAAAACCAGGAAGCACTGCATATCAGCAGGGTGAGAGCCGAATAGATAATCCAGAGGACTTCAGTGGAAGGAATTTCCATTCCATTCGTCCGGAAGCTCCATTTTACGAAATCCGGCACAAAAAGGTGGTAGAGGTAAATTCCATAACTGATTTTACCCAGATACGACACAAACGAATTTTCAAAAAAATAGCCGGGAATACCCCGGATTCCTCTGGCTGCCAGATAAATAAAAAATGCACACCCGATGGAAAAAAACGGAATCACCTGTCCAAGGAAACTGAGTCCGTAAAACTGGATCCACTGAAGTTTGATACTGAGGGTAATGATCCAGAACAACCACATCAGTGCAGCGGCATACGGTATCGGTTTATCTTTCAGCCATAACAACGACAGGGCACTTCCCACACCAAATGCATCGAACTGGCATACCGGAAATTTAGAAAACTGTGTCGCTGGTGCATGGAGATAGAGTGCAGCTTTGGTCACCATAGCTATGACAATAAATCCCAGGACAAGGTGCCAGTTGTACTTCGGCGGACAGCTCAGAATCAGAACCGGCCAGATGAGATAGTATTGTTCTTCAATGGCCAGCGACCAAAGATGTTCCACATATCCGGAGTACCAGTTGTTGGTGAAAAACAGAAGAAAATTGTATCCGTAGCCAAGGAGCCACGGCCAGATTTCACGGGCATATCCGATTCCGAAAACCAATAAACATCCTACATACAAATAGTAAATCGGAAATATGCGAATGGTCCTTCGGATATAAAATGTTCTCAGAATACGGGAACGGATTCCGGAGATTCCGGATTGAAAGGATTCCTGTTGACGCAGGAGGATATTGGTGATAAGAAATCCGGAAAGCACAAAAAACATTCCGACACCCATTGAGCCTCCCAGGTGAATGGGACTTGGTCCTTCATACCAATGATGCAACACCACCATCAGAACGGCAATGGTACGCACTCCATCCAGGTGCTTGAAATAGGGATTCCCGGTTACGGTCATTTCTGAAAATAGCTGCTGAGCATTTTCTCCGCGTAATGTTCTACAGGAGCAAAATTATCGAGCAGAACTATTCCTTCTTCTTTACCAATGTTGCTTAGGTTAACTTCCTGGGCCAGCATATCCTGGATTTCCGGAGAAACCTGTGGAGCATGGAAGCCAGGGTTTTTCATTGTACAAACCAGCATAATATTCTGCACCCTTTCAGCCGGAGCGGTTTTACGTGGTTTGAAAGCCTTCACCACAGGAAACACTTCCCGACAGGTTTTCACCATCGAATGAAATAAATCGCGGTTGGGGCCGGCAACCGGACTGAGAATGTTGATCATCAGAACACCATCTTCTGTAAGAGAGGTGGCCATTCGTTCCATGGCTTCTTTTGAAACCAGGTGAAACGGAATAGAAAACAGGGAACGATAGGCATCGCCCATGATCACATCATATTTCTTCTTGTTGTGGTTGAGGTAAATTCTGCCATCCTCATGGATTGGCACTATCCGCTCATCCGGTCTGAGCCGAAACTCTTTCTGAGCAATGTCCGTGAGGGCTGGATCGATTTCCAGAACATCCATCTTCATATTCGGATAGGCATTTTGAAAATACTTCGGAACCGAATAGGCACCTCCCCCGATGAGCAATGTGTTGATGGGATTCGGATGAAAATGAAACATCATCTTATAAAACCTCGAATAGACAAAAGCCAGTGAATCCGAATCAAGATACATTCCGGAGCTGTATTCATTTCCGACTTTCATCACTTTGCAAACCCGGTCGTTTTTTTCAGGATAGGGTCCCGTAATGACCTGGACAGAACAATACTCGGTATCGCGGATCTGCAGCAGATTGTTTTTGCCGAATGCCTGAACAAACGGAGAAATCAGAAACACCACCAACGCGATGGCCGCATCGTTACTCCGCCGGTTGATCAATGCAAGTATTAAGGTTAAGGCACTGAGAATAAACATAATATTCCGACTTCCGACCCATGCCATCAGATAAAATCCGACAAGAAATGTTCCCACGATACTTCCAACTGAAGACAAAGCATACAAACGACCAATGGTGGCACCTGATGTATTGATGTCTTTCATACGGATCCGGACGGCCTGTGGAGAAACCATTCCCAATAAATAGGCAGGCAAACCAAATAAAATGCTTGCTGAGACCGCTGCACTCCACTTAACACTGACAAACATGGTGGTGATATAAGCCAGAACGGTCTGGTTAATCACCGCCACAACTCCGATGGAAACACCGGCCAGTAGCAACACCTGTGAGAGGCGTTTCTGGCTTGGATCTTCATCGGCTTTCTGGCCTCCGTGGTAATAGCCCAGACTAAGACTTGCCAGGATCACTCCGATAAGGCTGGTCCAGATGAAGGTAGAAGTTCCGACATAGGGTGCCAGAATACGGGAGCCGGTCAGTTCCAGCATCATGACAACGGCACCACTCAGGAAGACCGTAATTTCCAGGACGTATTTTTTCATTGAGACAATTCAGGATGCAAAAAACAATATCCGGAAGAAATTATCCCGGAAAATTCGACTGTATTTAAAATGATGTGTTTTGAAATGAAGTCTTGCTGATGAAAACAGCGGTTGAGTACCTCGGTACGACGTTTTCATTACTAAATTCTGAAATCCGGGATACGATGGTTATGACCATCAATTTACCGGCTCAGGGCCACATAATCACGCAGAACTGCCAGGAGGAAATCGTTGTCGTTGACGATTTCACGATGTGGAATTCCCATTTGCCGTGCGAGGATGACCGAAAGTTCGGTGATCGACTGCCTGTGACCCGCTGTTGGATGTGATCTGGCACGGTCTAATACTTCCTTGATCAGAATGGCCTCTTGTTCTGAAATACAAACGGATTGTGTAAAACTGGGGGTATAATTGGCCAGAGACTTTATTTTCAACAACTGGCTCACCGAGTTTTCTTTCGGAAAATATTTTACGATTACGGTATTGGAAAGAATCTCCCCGATTCGTTGTCTTGAGGCCGAAAACCCAACCAGCAAACCTGCAGCCGCCCCCAGACTAAGGAAAATATCCACTGAACGGAATGCCCAGCGAATCACATAATCCATAAGCTCGCAAGGTTGTCCGTCGAGCCTCATTATCCGAAGACCCATGGCCCTCTTTCCAATGGAGCTTCCATGCATAAAATATTCACTCGCCAGGGAGTAGAACACAAAAATCGTCATCAGAACGAAGCTGATTACCAGTTGAACATCATTGCCATACAATGAGAAAACACCGGCAAGAAAAAATAACAATGCCGAAAACACGCCCATCACCATCCAATCCAGAATAAGGGCCAGAAGTCTTTCCCAGAAAGTTCCCAGTTCATACCGGATCATCACGTTCTGAACTGTTTTTATTTCAATGGATGCCACTTGTCTGTTCGTGCTTTTTATTTATTTGCGTCACCTAAAATCGATGAAGGAGACACAGTTCATTGAACAAAACAAGGAAAAGTGGGCGGATTATGAAAATATGCTGAAGGAACAATCACCGGATGCAGAAAAGATCTACAGCCTGTTTTATTCCATCAGCGACGACCTGGCATATGCAAGGTCGCATTACCCCAATAGGTCAGTCCGGGTTTACCTCAATAATCTGGCGAGAAATCTTTTCCGCAATGTGTATTCCGGGCGTAAAACCACAATTCGGTCGGCTCTTGACTTCTGGAAAACGGATGTCCCGATGGCTTTGTATAACACCCGATACGAACAACTTGCTGCTTTCCTTGTATTTTTTGTGGCAGCAATTATAGGAATCGTCTCCTGCCTTTCGGACGATCAGTTTGCCTCTTCCATTCTGGGAAAATCCTATGTCCGGATGACCCTGGAAAATATTCACAAAGGCAAACCTATGGCTGTGTACGATGAAGATTCTCCTTTCTCGATGTTTATTGCCATCGCAACCAACAACCTGAAGGTCTGCTACATAGGTTTTTCCATGGGAATCATGGGTGGCCTGGGAACACTCTATATCCTCCTGTACAATGGAATCATGGTGGGAACCTTTCAGTTTTTCTTTGCCAAATACAATCTGCTCTGGTCATCATTTCTTACAATCTGGATGCACGGTGCCCTTGAAATCAGCAGCATTGTCATCGGGTCGGGTGCTGGTTTTACAATTGGAAAAGGGCTGCTCTTTCCTGGTACCTATTCCCGGATGCAGTCTCTGTTACTGGCAGCCAGGAGAGCCATAACCATTATGATCGGCATTTCACCTGTCATTGTAGTGGCAGCCTACATTGAGTCCTTTCTCACCCGGCATTACAACATGCATGAAGCCATTAAGCTGACTCTCATTCTGGCTTCATTCGGTTTTATTCTGTTCTACTTTGTTTTTTACCCGTTCATAAAAGGACGGAGTCGGAAAGAACATTCCTATCAGGCAGATGGGCTCACCTACCTCAAACCCGTTGTGTTTGATTCGAAACAGATTTACAACGCTGGCCAGATTTCCGGTTTCTCACTTCGGTTTTTTGGGAACATGTTTCAGAAAACCATATGGTTCACCCTCGTTTTCTCCTTGCTCTATACCATCATGGTAGCGGTGCTGCAATACCAGGAAACGATCGGCTTTGAACTGGTGCGTCAGTCCGGACTCTGGTACACCCTTTTTTACTTTTCAGAATCCCCTTCAGCGTTTGCACTCCATTTGGTGCTGATTACCTGCCTGGTGCTTATCACATGTTATCTGCTGATGAAGCATACCGACCCATCCAACGCACGCTCATTTCCGGCAACGGTCCTTGGTTTCGGAATTCCAACTGTGATTGTTTTCGGCACAATTTCAGTCCTTTTACTTATTGAAGGTGCCTGGAAACTGTTGTATGTGCTCATTCTTCCTGGTTTCTATGTATGGTTGGGAATGATCCTGGTTTCGAAAGAAACCATCGGATCGGTTGTAGCGAAAACCTGGGAATACACATTTGGTTCGCCCGGAAAAGCAATGGCCTGCTTTCTGATTTTCATTCTGCTCGGGCTTTTTGGCATTGTCCTCACCAGCTCTCCGCTAGCCAGTAAGGTGATGGATCTGATTTACTGGAATGTATCGGTAAGCAACAGTGAAATAACCCGTGTTATTTTCATTTACCTGCCAACGTGGATTGGATATTGTTTCATGCTGATTACGGCTCAGCTCCTGGTCATTTCTTCCTGCATTCTGGCGTATACTCTTATTGAAACCAACCAGGCAGGCGGATTACTAAACCGCATCCGGGCTTTGCAAAACGAATGAAAACAGGGCTGAATTTTTTTCGGGTGTTGTTGTGCCTACTGTTCGTGGTTGGGAATACTGACATGGTTTCCGGCCAGCAAGCCGATACCCCGGTCGTATTTACAGAAATCGACACCTCCGCTTTCAGCCAGGAAAATGCAGCGGAAGAGGCGCCCACTTCACAGGAGGCAGAACCGGCAGTTCCGGTAAGCGAGGGTGAGGACGAAGAAGAAGCCATGGAAAGGGAAATGGCATCCAATCAGGCAAAATACGATTCTCTCCTCCGGAATGCAGCTGATGCAAGGTACGATACCGTCTTAAATCCAGTGGCTGTTTTGCACAATGCTGCTGGTTGGAAATCAGAAACCGGTGGACTGGATTTTACTGAGCACCCACCAAAAAAGAAAGAGAAACGACCAGAAAATTCGACCGGCCCTCTGAGGTTTCCCGACTGGGATCTGGGCTGGCTCGCTCCTGTAGCAAAATATGGCTCCCTCATCCTTCTGATCGGACTGCTTGTCTGGCTCATTTCGATGGTGGTGAAACAATACATTTCGGAACCGGAACTTTCTAAAGATGACCTTCTATCATGGGAAGTGAATCCGGATAAAATATCGTATGACAAACTGGAAGAATTGCTGGAAACCTATCTCCGGGAAAACAATCACCGGCAGGCGCTCCGCATTTTGTTTCTGATGGTTCTGAAAGATCTCACCTCGATGGAGCTGATCGTCTGGAAAAAAAACAAGACCAACCACGATTATCTCCGTGAACTGAAGGATACCGGCATTCAGCTGCCGTACAGAAGAATCAGCATTGCGTTTGATGCTGCCCGTTACGGAAACTACACCGTCAGTGAAACATCATTCACTGTCGTCAAAGGGCATTTCGATGCTATTCAGAAGGCCATTAAACCCACAAATCCACCGTCATGAAGCAAAAGCAGATATGGTTGGTGCTGGCTTTAGTACTCGGAATGGGGTCGTTGTTGTACTATTTCTTTTTCTACAGACCCTATCCAAAATACAACTGGATCCATACACTCCATGCGAGCGGGGAAGAACCATATGATCTGGATGTTTTTTACAAACACCTTCGGAAGCTGCCAGGAATTGAAGCCGATTTGAACAAAGGAAAACCGTTGAATAAAGTTCCACTGGAAACGGATTATCAGGCCTATGTCTTTATTCATGGCACAGAACCACATTTCACAACAGATGATGTCGATCATCTGATGGACTACCTCAATAACGGAGGGAAAGCCTTGTTTATCACCCCTGAACTTGGCCAGAACCTATCCCGGAAACTGTTCCGTGATGGAATCGATGATCTCATTCTTCTGAGGGCAGAGCTCCGCAGGCCAGACGATTCCCTGAGAACCAGGATTGTACCCGTTGGATTTTTCAACAAGCAAAAAAATCCAAAAGCCACATATTTTGAAAAGTCAGCTGATACAGTTGATAATCTTCGCTACCACCATTTCGTCATGAATGGCGAATGGTTCTATCTCAAAAATCCCGTCAGGCAAATCGGATTCATAGACAACCAGATCAATTTTCTGGAACTAAAAGTTGGAAAAGGCACCCTTCTCTGGCACTGTAATCCACTTTTGTTTACAAATTTCCATCTTCTCCGTCCTGAAATTCAGGATTATACGGATGTTGTGCTGGCACATCTGTCGTTGAAATCCAATCCGCAGAAAGCGAAAAAAGAAGATGGCCTGCTGACATCGGTATTTTCAGATAAAGAAAAACAAGCCAATGGAATGCTGTTGATCGATGAAGCTTCAAAACTACCCTATTGGTCTGAAAATGAGGAACAAAACCCATCCCCTTTGCGGTACATCCTTTCTCAGGAAACGTTTCGGTGGGCATGGTACACTTTGCTGGCTGGTGTATTCGCATTTCTGGTTCTACTGGCCAGACGCCGCCAACGAGTAATACCCTTGCTTCCTTCCCGTACCAATTCGACTCTGCATTTCATCAGGGCCATTTCAGAACTATATCTGCGGAAGCAAAATCATTATTTCATGAGTCAGCAGAAAATGAAGCTGTTCCTAAACCACATTAAAGCAAGGTATGGCATTCAGAATCAGGGGCTTTCCAAAGAATCCATTCTGATTTTATCGCGGCGTTCGGGAGTGGATGAAGAACTGATAACATCCATTTTCCAGACCTGGAACTACATTCAGGATTACTCCATGCAAAACACAACCGCCAGCCAGCTGGCACATTTTCATTCGATAACCGAACAATTTTATCAACAAAGCAAATCGCTATGAACGAGGAAGAAGAAATCCTGGGTCAACCTGAAATAAAACAGGAACTCGACCAGTTGTTTGATCTGGTGCAGGCCATCCGGACCGAATTGTCGAAAGCCGTAATCGGCCAGGAAGAAGTGGTGGAACAAATGCTGGCATCGTTACTGGTGGGTGGTCACATTCTCCTCGAAGGTGTTCCCGGAATTGCCAAGACCCTTATTGCCCGGATGTTGTCACAATGCCTTGATCTTCGGTTTTCAAGGATCCAGTTCACACCGGATCTTATGCCCACAGATGTGACCGGTACATCGGTTTTCAATCTCAAAACTTCGGAGTTTACGTTTCACCCGGGGCCTGTGTTTGCCAACATTGTCCTGATTGACGAAATCAACCGGGCTCCGGCCAAAACACAGGCAGCCCTGTTTGAGGTGATGGAAGAAAGGCAGGTGACCATCGACGGAAAAACCATTCCGTTGGAAAAACCCTTTGTGGTTCTGGCCACACAAAACCCCTTTGAACAGGAAGGCACCTACAAATTACCGGAAGCCCAGCTCGACCGGTTCTTATTCCGGATCAAAATCAGGTACCCAAGTCTGGAAGAAGAAATCCAGATTCTGAACCGGTTTAAGGGTGATTTTGAACAAAATTCGCTGCGTTCTCTGGTGCCGGTGGCCAATGCCGGAATACTGGCGAATGCGAAAAATCTGATCGAGCGGATTCACATTCAGGATGAACTGATCCGCTATATCGCGACACTGATTGACCACACCCGGAACAGCGGAGATCTGATGCTGGGTGGTTCACCAAGAGCTT
>DAIOVD010000155.1:0-9940 GCA_036759185.1 Catalimonadaceae bacterium
CACATTTCCTGATTCCGCAACACATCGACATAATGCGCCAGGTTTTCCTCCGGCTTTGAGTAAATGATGCCTTTGCTGTAGTTGGGAGACTGCCTTAACGGAACCAACGGATCCGTGTATCCCAGAAAACCGATTTTTATTCCGTTGATGGTCCAGATATGGTAAGGCGGAAAAATCAGTTCTCCTTTCTGACCATTTCCCAAATCATGAAACATGTTGGCACAAACCTTCGGGGCTTGTAAGCTACCCAACAACGTTTGCATGGCTTTTTTGTAGTAAATCACTTCCCAGTTTCCCGGAAGATACAAGTCGTAACCCAGGGCATCGAGCAAAGGTGTCATGGCTTTTCCGGTGGTTTTTACCGACAATTCACTGCCCTGAAACATATCGCCGGTGTCAATCAGAAACGAGGGAACCGGTTTTTTCCTTTCCATTTTCAGCCAGGTGGCCAGATGCGCATACCCACCCGTTTTCCGGAACACCATTTTGTTGTTTTCCCAGAACAATTCATCGTGGGGATGAATCTGGCAATGCACATCCGTCGTTTGAAGAATCGAAACTTCGAAACTTCCTTTTGATGAACCGGTCGTTTTAGTGGCTTTTGCTTCCGAAATTTCTCCCAGCAGGGGAGTCGTAGCCAGTACGCTGGTTCCACCAATGGCGCCCAGGTTTTTGATGAAAGTTCTTCGGTTGGCGCTCATGAATGGTCAGACGGTTGGTATTTTTGTTTGATTTTGTTTTTCTTTTTCAACCCTTTTCTTGGCTTCCAGAATGGGCTTGAAAGGGCCAAACTTATGCTGATTTTCATTGAATCCGTCTGAAAACGGACCAAACGGATGGTCAAATGGCTTTTCTGAAATCTTTGGCCAGTCCTGGCTCAGGTCTTTTTTGGGATGTTCCTGTGAGTTCACAAAGGCGGCAATGTCCCAGGCTTCCTCATCACTGAGTTGAGCGGATTCATGTGTTGAACCGAGTGGCATATTGTATTTGACATACCGGGCGAAATTGGAAATCCGGTAAAGTCCGGCGCCTACATTGTAACTGTTCGGTCCCCATAAAGGTGGATACACAAATGTTCCGTTTGCCGGGTTCACTTGCCCTCCACCGTTTTTCGAGTGGCATACCTGGCATTTCTCCAGATAGATCGCTTTTCCCTTTACCGGATCGCAGGCTCTGTCTAAATACGAAATGTCCTTCAGCCCTGAACCTTCTGGTTTTTTGCCTTTTTGAACATCTTTACCAAGCCATCGGATGTAATGCGAAATGGCCTGCATTTCTTTGGAATTGGTGTCCAGTGCCTTGCCGTTCAAACTCCGATCAAAACAATCGTTCACCCTTTTGTAAATGTTTTCACTCTTTCCGCTTCGGGCTCTGTATTTGGGGTACGTGGAGGCGACGGCACTGTAGTTGTTCCCAAAAATCCGGGTACCTGCATCCAGGTGGCAGTTCTGACAATTCATGCCATTGGTAGACAGAGCAGCTACTTTTCCTTTGGGTCCGAAATAGAGTGCGGTGTTTGCGATGATGTCTTTCCCATACAAAATCTGATCTTTTTCCGGATTCCCATCCAATGTGGATTCTGCCGGTGGCAACCAGAAATTCGTCTTTGGCTTAACTGGTTCGGCTTTGGGGCTCACAGTTTCTGCCGCAATTTCGCCGGAATCCGGGGAACGATGGATTTGATACAGGTAATACACGCAAAACCCAACCAGGAACAAAATCCAGGTAGCAAGAATCCCGATGGTTGTTTCAAGAGCCTTTACAATGGCTTTCTTTTGCTCAGTATTCAGGTTCCGGATCATGATGAATAAACCCTAGTGTGGGAGATGGTCTTTGATCAATCCATAAAACAACGTTCCCACTGTCGCAAAAAGGAAAACCACAGCCAGACTCAGATAGCCATATCCGATACTGACCACCATGGGTCCGGGACAAGCCCCTGAAAGTGCCCAGCCCAATCCAAACAGAGTTCCTCCGATCAGGTAGCGAACCACAGATTTTTCTTTTGGGTGAAACAGAATGGGATTTCCTTCCACATCCCGGATTTGAAACTTCTTAATGATCGCCACACCAATGACGCCCAAAACCACGGCAGTGCCGATGATCCCATACATATGAAAAGCCTGAAACCGAAACATTTCCTGAATACGATACCAGGAAAAAGCTTCTGATTTGGCCATTACAATACCGAACAAAACGCCAACCAGGAGAAACTTAATAAACTTCATAAATGCCTAAAAAATAAGGGGATAAATAAGCCAGGTCATAATGAGCCCGCCTGAGAAAAAGCCAACTACGGCGATCATGGACGGAACCTGCAAATCAGAAATTCCGCTGATGGCGTGGCCGGAAGTACATCCGCCGGCATACCGGGAACCCAGGCCGACTAAAAAGCCGCCAATGGCCAGCATGGAAAATCCTTTCATGGTAAACATCGCTTCCAGACTGAAAAGTTCATCCGGTTGCACAGAAACGGGTTTGCTAAATCCAAGTGCCTGTAAATCACGAATGGTGGCTTCTGAAATCTGGACCGCTTCTCCTGTCGAGAGAAATTCCTTTGAAATAAAACCACCAATGATGGCACCAGCCAGAAAGACCAGGTTCCAGACCTGTGTTTTCCAGTTGAAGTCGAAAAATTTGGAAATACTCCCTGCTCCACTCATGGCACAAATGGTGCGCAGATTGGACGAAAATCCAAAGGACTTTCCAAAAAACAGAAGCAGAAACATAATGGCCGAAATCACAGTTCCGGAGACCCACCACGACCAGGGCTGGCTGATAAATTCAATCATGAATGAGTAGTTTAAGAGTTTATGTGAAACGAAATGATAGGTTTAAACAAATGGTTGATAAGCTTTTCCGTAGCACTGTGGTGAAGCAGTCTTGGTTTTCCATGCGTTCCAATGCAGATGATATCCATATTCATCATCTGGTTAAAATGGATGACACCATTTTCCACATCAGTATCTTTCAGCAAATGACGTTCGTAATTTGTGATCCCGTTCATGGCAGCAAAGTTTTTGGCATTGAACTCAAATTCTTCCCGTTGTGTCTCCAGATTTCCGGTAGCAATCTGAAGGAAGTGAAGCTTACAGCCAAATGCTTCTGTCACAATTTTCAGCAATTGTAGGTCCAGAACTTCCGGCTTATGAAAATCATGAACCAGCAGTACATTTTCAATCTGAAGGTCCGAGCGGTCACACATTAAAGACAGGACTGGAATCCGGGACTTCCGTGCAATCATTTGCGTTTCCGTTCCGGAGAGCTTTTCTTTCAAACCCCAGGCGCCTTTTGTTCCCATCACAATCAGGTCAACATTGGCTTTTTCACTGAAATCCAGAATGCCTTCAGTGGTTTTACCCAGGCGGATATGTGTGGTCACTTCTTCGCCATACTGACTGGTCAAACTGTTCATTTGTCTCACGGCAATGTCACGCTGCCTTTCCACGTACCGCACGTCGATTTCACCGCAGGTTTGAATGTGTCCGTTATCATCCATAGAAACGGTATCCGGCACATTCATGATGTGGAGGAAATGAACCTCCATTGGCAATTTTTCCTCCAGTCTTTTCACCATCAGGTAGGCATATTCTGCCTGCACGGAAAAGTCGGTCGGAATCAGAACTTTCAATTTTTTCATGTCCTTATAATTGATTTTCAGCGTCGTCACGGACCTGTTCCCAGGTACCGCCGTTGATGATATTGGTTACTCCGGCTTGTTCAAGCAGGCTTTTGGCCTGGGTACTTCGGCTTCCACTCCGGCAAAAAACCACAATTTGCTTTTTACCCTGAAACTCGGCGATGCGGTGGTCAATTTCCTGAAGAGGAATATTCACTGCTCCCGGAACCGAACCTTCAGCAAATTCATCCGGTGATCGCACATCCACCAGAAATGCCGTTTTGTAATCCACTTTTTCTTTCTCTGTCTGCGGGTTGCATGCAGAGACGAGGGAAAGCAATCCAAAAAGGGAAATGAAGGTGGTGAATCGTATCATGGTTTCCAGTTGTTATTTCTTTAAGGCAGCCACTTCATTCCAGGTGCCGCCGTTGGTTACGTTTTTGAATCCCTTCTCCTCCAGAATGCGTTTTGCCTGGCCTGAACGATTCCCGCTTCGGCAGAAAACGACAATGTTCTTTTTGCCTTCAAATTTTTTGATTTGCTGGGTGATGAAATCCAGTGGAATGTTCACCGCTCCTTTTGCACTGCCACCGGCAAATTCGCCCGGCGAGCGGACGTCCACCAGAAAGGCACCATCCTGAATCAGGCCGGCCAGTTTTTCATTCGATTGACCACCACCAAATAGATTTCCAAAAAATGACATAGTGTGTTGAAATTTAAATTGTTGAGAAATGAATTACAGGATTGTTTCTTTCGCGATGATGTAAAAGCCCATCACAAGGACAAACCATCCGAACGCAGGTTTGAGTTTTTCGCCGGGTATTCGTTTGGACAGAAGACTACCCACAATGATTCCAGCAACAGCCAGTCCGGAGAACAATCCCAGAAAGTTCCAGTCAATCACTTCATCGCCTTTCATATCACCCATAAACCCGATCAGCGATTTAGCTGCAATGATCACCAGGGAAGTTCCAACCGCTTGTTTCATGGGAAGTTTTGCGAGTAAGACCAGGGCTGGGATAATTAAGAATCCACCACCAGCACCTACTAATCCGGTGACCATTCCCACAATCGCCCCTTCAGCAAGGATCAACGGGTAGTTAAATGAAACATCGTCTGACGCTTCTTCCGGTCCTTTTTTCTTGGGCTTTTTGATCATAGAGTAGGAAGCAAGCAACATGATGACAGCAAAAAGCAGCAGGAGTCCCATCGACTTGGAAACCTCCGTTGTCCCGAACTGAATGATCGGGTTGGGTATCGCAGGAACCAGGTACAGTCTTGTCAGAAACACACTGATGATGGACGGAATCCCGAACACAATGGCAGTGCGCCAGTGCACATTTCCCAGTTTCATATGAGAGATGGAACCAATCAGACTGGTAAAGCCCACAATGAAAAGGGAATAGGCGGTAGCCAGAACGGCATCCACCGAAAACAGGTAAACCAGAATGGGCACTGTCAGAATTGAACCTCCGCCTCCAATCAATCCCAGTGTGAGGCCCATCAGGATGGCACCTGCAAATCCAAAAACTTCCATCATATTTTATGTTCCTTTGAAATCCGGTCGCAAAATTGGACCAATATGCCAATCTCACCTGTGACAAAGGTTACACTTGGTTTGGAAAAAATGCTAACCCTGCATTTTTCCTCGTAGGATGGCTCCCCAGTACATCCGTGGAAGTACCTCTTTTTTAAGCTGATACATACTCCATCGTTCTTTACTTTGATCAAAAGGAAAGGTCTCCATCGGTTTGTTGTTATAGTCAAATTCGGCAAGCACCAGTTTGCCATAGCCTGTAATCAACGGACAGGACGTGTATCCTTCGTATGACCTTGGCATCGGTCTGCCTTCCATCAGTGCCAGCAGGTTGGTAGCCACAGTTGGAGTTTGTTTGCGGATGGCGGCACCGGTTTTTGATGTGGGAAGTCCGGATGAATCGCCCAATGAAAAGATATTGGAATACCGCACATGTTGCAATGTGTTTTTGTCGACATCCACCCAGCCAGCGGCATTTGCAAGGGGGCTGTTCTTAATAAAATCAGGTGGGCCTTGCGGAGGTGTCACATGAATCATGTCAAAATCAACCCAGGTTTCCACATCTTTATTGTCTTCACCAAAACCAACAAATCGTGCCCGCTTGTTTGGACCATCAATCTCTTCCAGCCTTTGCATAAAATTGAGTTTGATGTTTCCTCGTTTAACCACGTTGAGCAACGTTTTTTCGTAAACCGGAACTGCAAACAGCTTTGCAGCGCCACTCCAGTATTGGATATCCGCCTTGTTCAGAATGCCGTGTTTCCGGAAATAATCGGCGGCCAGGTACATAATTTTGTGTGGGGCACCTCCACATTTTACCGGAGTGTGCGGATTATGAAAAATGGCTTTTCCGCCTTTGAAATTCTGAATGCACTCGAATGTATAGGGCGCCGTTTTGAAACTGTAGTTTGAGCAGACGCCATTTTTTCCTAATGTTTCTTCCAATCCCTTTACGGCCGACCAATTGAGTTGTATTCCCGGGCAAACCACCAGGTAGTCATAGGAATAGACATTCCCGTTTTTCGTTTTTACCTCGTTTGAATCCGGAAGAAATTCATGGGCAAATTCCTTGATCCAGGTTGCTCCTTTTGGAATATAATCGGCTTCATTCTTTTCTGTTTTTGTGATATCAAATGCACCACCGCCCACCAGGGTCCAGGCAGGTTGGTAATAATGTTTTTCGCTTGGCTCAATGATGGCGATTTTCAGCTTTTTGTTTTTCAATAAAAGAAGAGCCGACAGCGAAAGGCCTGCATTACCACCGCCGATGACGATGACCTGAAAATGGTTATTCATGGTGTTACTTGAATTAGGAAAATCAAAAGTGTATATCCGGCTGACCAATCTGTGTAACGAAAGTTACAAACCGGGCAGCGTTGTTTGTGTTGTTTTTTGCCGATATTATATATCAGTTTGCGATACAGGTGGAGAAGTGTAGGGCGAAATTATCAGTTTAATCCCTTACTTTTCAGACTTGCTACTTAAACTTAACGCATTGTTTCAAAATGTGTTTTATTAATGTTTCTATTTAGATACCTGCAGAAAAAAAAGCAACAGCATGTGTTTCTTTTTTATTGATTTGAAACATAAACGCAACACAACATGAATGAACTGAAAAAAGTGCGCAAGGCATTTGGTCTCACGCAGGAGGCCCTTGCCTTTTTGATTGGTATTTCAACTGGCCTGCTGAAGATGATCGAATTGGGAAAGCGGAATATGCCCTCATCGGCCGTCGTTATTTTTCAATGGCTCCAAGCCGAGGCTCAGCGTCTTGAGTCATTTCCAGTTCCCGACGTAAAAACGGACGGTATCGATCTCACTTTGGAGCTGCTGATTCTGCAAAAGAAGTTACGGTTGGTCAACGAAGACCTGCAAAAACTGGACAATGCCACCTTACAGAATCTCCGCTTGCTGGAAATGGGTCCCCGATACAAAGAGAAATTTCCCTTACCGGAAAATGACCCGGCTCAATTGATGCTCGGTGCCGTCCTTACACATGCAGCCGTCAGTTTGAAAGAAGAAGACCAGAAGGCTAAAATTCTGTTGCTGATGGAGAGGGCAGGAGTGGAGGCGAAACTGCAGGTGCTCAATCAAATGGTTTCGGTGAAAGGGTGAGGTGGGCGTTGAAGTCGGTGATTGAGTTTTTTCTATACATATTGAATTGTAAGCAGTTTAAAAAGAACTTTTGCCATAAGTAGTTTTGTGGAACTTTTATGAAATCGAAGAAAACAAGACAGATTGCTCAAGTTCTGTTGGCGGTGATCGGCATAGTTTTTTTTATTACAGTATTTGATTCTGTCAGTTATTTTTTAGAGAGGAAAGAACATTACGATGAGATGGATCAATTGGATCAACAGGCAAACCAGCGGAATTTGTGGTTCAGTAATCTTGCGAAAATCAATTTTTACATAAAAAATCAGGAGTACAAGAACGCAGTTAAATTCCTAGATAGCTTGATCTCAATTGATTCTTCGAGGGTTGACTTTCATTTGAAAAGAGGTTTTGTGAATTACAAACTAAACAAACTAGAACGGGCAGAGTTTGACTTTCGGTTTGTTCTTAAGATGACGGAGTCTAATTTGGGTGATCAAAAATACTTTCATGACAAAAAAGAGCAATATTTCTATGCGATGATCGGTTTGATGATGGTGGATGATAGTTTTGATAAATTGACTTTGGGAGAATACAACAAGATAAAAAAAAGAAGCTACGTAAGTGCATCACTTGATACGATTCGTAGGAGACTAGTTTTTAACGTTGATTCTGTAATTTCAAAGCAGATTTATGATTTTGAATAGCTATCAAAGTGTAATAGGCCAGATAATAATTGAGGCTGCCAAAACCCAGCAGGGCATAGACTCCATTCTACGTCCGTGTGATGGTGAAACTTTGTTTCGCGTGAAATTTTAATATCCGCGAATTTAAAATTCGCACACACCATGACGTAGTCAGAAGACTACGCCAAACGACTTAAAATCAGGCGTATTTCTCCCTTCCTGCTTTCCATACTTTTTTTCAAATCCCCGATTTCATATAGTTTTTGAGGATTCAATTCCCCGATTTCATACTGTTTTCGGAGAATGAGGTTTGGGCCCAATTGGACAATTCATAAAAATTCCGTTGCCTTTCTATTTGTCTTCGGGAAAAAGGCAACGCCTACTGTTTCTTTTATTTCGATTGTTTGATCAAACGGCAACAGGTATTGTTTTCTTTTAGGTTGTGATCGATCAAAAAAGCAACACAGTCGTTCAATCCGTTTTCGGAACAAAGCAGGTAATTTCCAGCCGAACTTTCAGAACCCAATCAATCCCCTAAAATTCCCTCCCTCTTTCATTTCCCGTTTGGATGTGCGTATTTTCCGGCCGCTATCCACGCATTGTCCTTTGCCTATGAATCGTATTGCCTTCGTCGTTTTTCTTCTTCTTTCTGCCAATTCATTCGGACAAGCAAAAAAGCCAGCTCCACCAACCGCACCCCGGAACGGAGCGATTGAAATGCTACGTCAGGTGAAAGAGCATTTCGGTAAATCGGATTATCACCAGAAAGTGAAGTTTATCAACGAAGACGGCATGACGGGCTACGAACTTCAGACCAGCAAAAAAACGTCCTTTGAAAGCGACGCATTCTGGAAAGCCAACAACGATACTTTAAGTTATCTCTACGAATTTCCCAAGCCCATGAAGGACTCGGTGGACGAGCGGAACAACGGCGTGATTTCCATTTATCCTCCCGGCGGTGAAAACATTTTATCGGCCTTCAACTGGTCGAAAGTAGCAAGGCACAGCGGCGATACCATCATTATTCCCTTCGACTCCAATGGAGTGGACAATCCCTATGGAAAGCGATTTGACTGGACCCATCCCGGTGATTTTAAAAACTATGCACGGGCATGGGTTTTTCCGGCCTCGATGAAACCCGTCAGTTATAAATGCAACCGGAAGGGAACCTGGAAACTAAACCGGAATGTCCTCAACTTCATTGCCGAGCCCAATCAGAACGAATTCAACTTTGAACTGAAATACCTGCGGAAAAGCATCCGGCCGATGGAACTCTCCGGTCGTCCTGTCACCTACACCAAAGAAATTCCCATCGAAAGCGACACCGTTTATCTGGAACTGAAAGACGACCAGGAGGAAGACGGCGACATGGTTTCGCTTCACTACGACCGTGAGTGGATTGGCAAAAACATTCAGGTGACCCGCCATCCGATTCGATTGTTCCTGCCGGTATCGTTCGGTCCGGAAGGTTCCTCGTTCATTCTGCATTCAGAAAGCGAAGGAAAGGTTCCGCCCAACACAGCAGAGCTCACCATTTACACCGGAAACAAACACTACACCGTCACGCTTTCCTCCAGCCGGAACGCCAGCTCGGGCATTGTTTTGAAGCGGGTGAAGTAAAAACACAGTACTTTTCAGGAAGACCGTGGATTTTTCCGTTCGATCCCGGAATCTCTGCCTACTTTTGAGGTTTGCCTTTGGAACCGGTGTATGGCCTCGAAACAATTTGAACTCGTTTTCTCTCTTTATTCTCATCCCTTTTTCGGGGTTTTGTTCGAGCCGTATCTGGTTCAGTTGCTGGAAAACGGCAACCGGTCGCTGTCCTTTCAAAAGGTAGCCGAAGCCAATGTCGACGATTTTTACCCTCAGGTCAATGCCCATGAGAAAAAGCTGATCAACATCCTTCAGCGGCTTTCCAATCAGCAACTCGCAAAGGAATTCAAAGTGCTTCCCGTTAATCTGGAGGCACAGATTCAGAAGTTATCGGAAGCAAAAGATCTCAAAAGC
>DAIOVD010000156.1:0-9918 GCA_036759185.1 Catalimonadaceae bacterium
CCTCGGAGGCAATACTTTTACATTGAACTCAAAATTTGGCCTGGTCAGTATGTCCCAAACCCTGAGCAGTGACAAGAAATATCTGGTATTGACTCCACAGACAGATCTGAAGAGTTTTGTGAAATACACCTTTCAAATCAATAATACTCTGGAAGGAGCACAAGGCCAGGTGTTTGCCGCGAAAACCCAGGAGTTTTACACAAAACTTGACATGGTGGATAAGTTTCCTCTGATCTCAGACGAAGAACTGATGAACAAAGTCCAGCAGCAAACCCTAAAGTATTTCTACGACTTCGGGCATCCTGTTTCCGGTCTGGCTCCAGAGCGAAATGCAACCCCTAATGTCGTGACAACCGGAGGTTCCGGATTCGGTTTGATGGCCCTCATTGTCGGTGTGGAACGAGGCTTCATTACCCGCCAGCAAGGGGTAGACCGCTGGTTGAAAATTGTCAATTTCCTTAAAACAGCTGATCGCTTTCATGGCGTATGGCCACATTGGCTGAATGGCACAACTGGTAAAACAATCCCGTTTAGTACCAACGACGATGGCGGTGACCTTGTCGAAACCGCTTTTCTGGTCCAGGGGCTGATTACTGTGAAGCAATATCTGCAGGTGACCGACCCAACGGAGAGCCTGGTTCGGTCGAAAATCGATTCACTGGTGAATGGAGTTGAATGGGATTGGTATCGCCGCGGAGGACAAAATGTACTCTACTGGCACTGGTCGCCGCGGGTAGGCTGGCAAATGAACTTTCCGCTCCGGGGCTGGAATGAAACATTGATTCCGTATGTACTGGCGGCCAGTTCGACCACTCATACCATTCCGAAAGAAGTGTACACCAGTGGTTTTGCTTCCGGGAACCGATACCTCAATGGCCAGTCATATTATGGGTTTCCCCTGGCACTGGGCGAGCCTTTCGGTGGGCCGCTTTTCTTTACGCACTATTCGTTTCTTGGGTTAAATCCATCCAATCTGAGGGATCAGTTTGCCAATTACTGGACGTTGAACCAGAATCATTCCAAAATCAACTATGCCTATTGCATGGCCAATCCGAAGAAATTTGTTGGCTATAGTGCCGATTGCTGGGGCCTCACCGCCAGCGACAACCAGGATGGGTACAATGCCCACTCCCCTACCAATGATCTTGGCGTGATTACACCAACAGCAGCCTTGTCTTCTTTTCCGTACACACCAACCGAATCAATAAAGGCGATGAAGTTTTTCTATTACAAACTGGGCGACCGGATGTGGGGAGACTACGGATTCTACGATGCCTTTAACCCAACAGCCGACTGGTATGGTCGTTCGTATCTGGCCATCGACCAGGGACCAATTGTAGTGATGATGGAGAATTACCGGACCGGCCTTCTCTGGAATCTGTTTATGAGTGCCCCCGAAGTGCAGCAAGGACTCACCAAGCTTGGCTTTCAGTATTGATCCGAATTGAATGAATGCACGGGCTTTTCCATGGATCAGTGGAATTGTTCGGACCCATCTTTCAACAAAAAGAATACTTTTGGCTTTCTGATGGTGAGATGGCCTGTCAATAAAATTCAGGCCTTTTTCTCATCAGTGGTCCGTTCAATCGTATGCCCTTGAGATTCCATCTGTTGCCGGTTCTTTTGTCGGGATTCCTTCTGGGATTGATCCTTCCGGCATTCGCATTTGGTCAGAATCAGGACTTTCTTATTTCCGAGCGAACCATTTCCCGTCAGCAAGGGCTGGTTTCAAAGCAGGTTCATTGCGGCGTTCAGGATTCTGATGGTTTTGTGTGGTTGGGAACCGCTCAGGGACTGCAACGGTACGACGGGCAGAAATTTATCCTGTATACCCGCGAAAAGAATGGTTTGCAGGACAATTATGTGATTTCGGTCCAGGAAGATTTTGACCATAATCTCTGGATTTTATATGGGTATCCGGGTACTGTACAGCTATCAAACGGAAAGTGCGATGTTCTCAACCTGAAGACCGGAAAACTGAAATCATTGCATGACTTTCTTGGAAAACGGTTCCCTGAATTGAGGAAGGGGTTCATGACCGAAATTCAGGCAACAGTAAAGAAGGAGCTGATTATTACCTTTTTTCCTGTGCCAAATAAACTGGAAACCTGGAGGTACGGTCCACAAGGTGTTAATAAAATTGCCGATGAACTTATCCGGTTCCGGGTTCGGAATGCAGTGGTCGTAGCTCTGACAAGAAATCAAAAAGTGGTTGAATTCAATATGCAGGGTCGGGTTCTGTCAGAACAGGAGCAGGTTGTCAATGGCAACTCCACTGATTATCTCGGCGAGCTCCCGGATGGAAATACAGGATTTTGTTCATTTCCATTGCGCCAGGGGAATCATCTTTCGGATTATCAATTTTTTACTCTCAATCGGAAAACCGGAAAAAAAATGCCTTTGCCTTCACTGGAAGGTTCCGGGATACAGGTGCCGGATCTGATCGGGTGGCCAACGACCTATGATGTATTGTCTGGAAATAGCCTCCTCACCAATGGGAAAGGCGAGCTGGTGATTCTGGATGGACAGCACTGGATTTCATTGAATCAAAGATCGGAACAGCCAGACAGACCGAAAACGGCCGGGATCGTTTTTGGTTATTTTACAACCCGGGATGGCCAGCATTGGGTTTGCTCCAACGACGGACTTAAAATTTTCACCATAACCAAAAGAAAATTCAGGCACCTGCTGAGCCAGGACGTCATCTCATTTCCCAATATTTCAGATCATCAAACCCGAACAATTTGTGAAGACTCTTCCGGGTTGTTTATTCTTTGCTGGAACGGTCTGTATTGGGCAGACAGGACAGATCGATCGAACCTCAAATGCCTTATTGAAGGAACCATGAGCCGGTTCTATAATGGATTTTTCGATGATGGTGAAAACCTTTGGCTTGCAAATTCAGGTGAGAACTATTATAAATGCCACAAAAAAAGCAGAACCATTACGAAAATATCCGGCGCCAGATTGCCCCTGATGTATTGTAGTTTGAAAATGCCAGATGGTAAAATGCTGGCAGGTTGCAACGAATCTGTATACGAATTCCGTGACCAGAATTTTTTTCCATTGAGTTTTTGTGATACAGCCAACACGTTTAAATACTGGACCTTCCGTATTGTGCATTCTCCGGATGGAAAAATTTTTGCAGCGACCAATATAGGTTTACTGGAAATCAATGAAAGCTTTTGTGTCCGGCAATTGTATCACGAAAGAGCAAAAGATAAAAAATGCCGCATTCCGGCAACTGAAATTCACGATGTCTACATTGATAAAAAGGGAATCTTCTGGCTGGCAACCAATGGAAATGGTCTGATTCAATGGAATCGTTCCAGAGGAACATTCAAACAATATACCGTAGCAGATGGACTGAGCTCCAATTCGATCCACGCCATTCTGGAGGATGCTTCGGGCCGATTCTGGATGAGCAGTGATTATGGGGTGATGCAGTTTGATCCACGAAACGGATTTGTAAGAACCTATACGGAAGAAGATGGGCTGAGCAACAACGAAATGAACAGGTCAAGTGCCTTTCAGTCTGAGGACGGCACCTTGTTTTTCGGTGGATTGGATGGAGTGAATATGTTTCACCCCCGTGATTTTGGAAATGCCAAAGGGTTTGAAGCACCGTTGAAAATCACCTCGTATCATCTGTTCAGTTCGGCAACAAATGAACTGAAAGATCTGAGCGACAGTCTCTCCAATACCAATGAGATTACGATGCGCCCGGAGAATACGTTTTTTACGCTGGAATTTCAGTTGCTGGACTTTCGCAACGGTCGCCATCAGTATGCCTATCAGATTGAAGGCATCGACAAGACCTGGAACCACATCAGCGAAAACTCCGTCCGTTTCAGTGGACTTCCGTATGGCGACTATGTGATTCGCATAAAAGGACAGGATGAAACAGGCCACTGGAGCGCACGTGAACTCCGGATTCCATTGCGTGTGCTGGCGCCTTTTTACCGCCAGACCTGGTTTATTCTGACAGGGACCCTGCTTCTCCTGCTTGTTGTCTGGTTGTTTTTTCTCTGGCGAACCCGCCGTTTGCGGAACCGGAATACAGTCCTTGAACGCAGTGTAAAAGAACGGACCGTCCTGCTGGAATCCACGATTGCCGATAAAGAAGTACTGCTCAATGAAAAGGATGTTCTTCTGAAAGAAATCCACCATCGGGTGAAAAACAACCTGCAGGTAATTTCGGGCCTGATCGAACTGCAAAGCAAATCAGTGGGCAACGAAGACCTGAAAACCGCCCTCATGGAAGGACGGAATCGGGTGCAGAGCATTGCACTCATCCACCAGAACCTGTACCAGAATACCGACCTGAGCCATATTGAAATGGGCCGTTTTATTCAGGAGCTGGAAAGGGAGGTTTCTCTTGTTTTCCGCCGCGAAAACCTCAAGGTGAACACCACCGTGGAAACGCCCGATTTGATTCTGGACATCGACACGGCCGTTCCTTTGGGATTGATTATCAACGAGCTGCTGTCAAATTCTTTCAAGTATGCCTTTACTGGTTCCACCGAAGGAATCATACGGCTGGTCATCGAAAACCGTTCACCTGGTGAGTTTGCCCTCCTTTATTCCGACAGCGGTCCCGGATTACCCGATTCAGTTGACCTTAAAAAATCGAGCACCCTGGGACTGCAGCTCATTTCAGATCTGACCCGTCAGATTGGGGGGAAGTTGCACTACGACAAAGAAGCAAACCAGTTCAACATCACATTCATCGACAAGGAAACACGAAAACTCCGGGATTAGCGGCCAGCGGATCCTACCTGAAAGCAGACACCACCATGACCAATCTGAAAATAGGCATCATTGAAGACGAGCTGATCATCGCACGAACCATCATCAGCACACTGGATGAAATCGGCTACCACCATTGCGGCCCTGCCATCAGTTTTACAGAAGGCATCGAATTACTTGAAACCGAACAGCCCGATCTGGTTCTGCTGGATGTGCAACTGGCTGGACGAAAGGACGGTATCGATCTGGCGCAGGTGATCAATGAGCGGTTCCATCTGCCTTTTATCTTTCTCACAGCCAACAGCGATGCCGCCACCTTAAGCCGGGCGAAAATGGTGAGTCCGCATGCCTACATCGTGAAACCCTTTACCAAAGAAGACCTGTTTACAGCCATTGAGATTGCCTTCCACAACTTTTCGGGAACGGAAGAAAAGAGGGAGGTTTCCACCAAACCCGAGCCGGTGAAGGAATTTATGTTTGTCAAAGACGGGTACCGGTTTCAGAAGGTGATGTTCAGGGAAGTGCTGTACCTGCAGAGTGAGCACAATTATGTATCCGTCTTTTTGAGAGACAACCAGAAGCTGGTGGTTCGTTCCCAGTTTAATGCCTTTGTGGAAGGTCTGCCGGCCAGCCTTTTCCGGCAGGTACACCGGAGTTATGTGGTTAATCTGGAGCAGATTGAGGCAGTGGAACCCAACCAGGTAATCGTGGATGGTGTGGAAATACCCGTCTCCCCTGCCTTTAAGCCCGATTTGTTGAAGGTGCTGGGATTGGGGTGATTTGGAATTCATAGCAACAGGAGCAATCCATAATATTCCTGGGCAAAAGTGAACCAGCTCGACTTCTACACGAAATCTGAACATCCGGGTCTTGATAAACCCTTGATGTTTTGTCAAAAGTAGATTCTCTTAAAATTAATAACCACTCACCACAAAGCACTCATTCTTCCTCCCTCTCTTGCTGTGATTTTTTTTCCCTAGTTTCAAGCGTTTTGATCGCAGGTTGCGTCTTGCATCAGGCCGGCTAATAACCAACATCCAAATGATAAAACGAATTTACAATCCTATCACGTTTGGTCTCCAAACAATCTGCTTCAAACGACTCATTTTCAGTAGCCTGCTTCTGCTTTTAGGTTCTCTGCATTTTACTGCTCAGGCACAATACGCTGATTCGGTGGTATTGGGAAAAATGGCCCGGCAGCCCCTGGAAATGGTGGTGGCCGATTTTACTGGTGATGCCCTGGCGGATTTCATTTTTCTGGAACCCTCAAACCGAACCCTCGTTCCCCAATGGGATGGATACAAAACAGACCTGGTTTTTGTGAAAAACCAGGGGCAGAACCGGTTTTCAGATAACATACCGTTGGCAGGCAACCAAAAATTCCGGAGCATCAGCCGGGGCGATTATGACAGCGATGGCAATCAGGACATTGTACTCATGCAAGGAGATGTATACAACGGAGGAAAAGTAAAAACGATGCGGAATCTGGGCAGCGGTTCATTTGCTCCCATGACCGATCTGGTACTGCCCGGTATCCCCGATTCGGCAAACCTGCGCACCGTCGTTATGCAGGATCTGAACCAGGATGGAAAATCGGATGTTTTGCTCAATACCGGATATTATCTGAGCAACGGCAACGGGACCTTTCAGAACTTTGTGCCCATTGGTGGGACCTATCTTTTTACCAATACCGTTTTTGACGATCTGGACAATGATGGAAAAAACGACATCATCCTTTTCAAAAAAGACGATGCCTTTTGCCGCCTGGCCTGGGCCCACAATCTGGGAGGAGGGAACTTTGCAGCGCCAGTCACCATTGCCGATTCATTAAAATACATCCAGAAAATATGTGTGTTCTATAGCCCCTTTACAGGAAAGAATCATTTATTCGTTCAGGATCAATATTCCTTAAGTCAGGATTATCAACTTTATACCTGGAGCAGTGCGGGCACTTTTACCAGATCAACCAGCTTTGTCAATGGGTTGGATCTGGATTTTCAGTCGGCAGAGATGGATGCTAACCCCGGGAAAGAATTGTATGGTGCGTCATTTCGTTATGGCACATACTCACCAAACAATGGCTGGTCATTTAAAACACCCCATCGGGTCCGTTTCGATCGTTTGTACGGTTTTGGAGATACAGATGGTGATGGTGACCAGGATGTGGTGATTTCGGGTCTGGTCTTGCTTCGGAACGACGGCAGCAATCGTCTTGCCTTTCCTCAACAGATTTCGGATCGTTTCGAAGGTTCAAATTATGGGATGGCGGCGGAAGACCTTGACCAGAACGGTTCAAAGGATGTCGTTTATTCGTCGTCTTCTTTGGGAACGGCAGTTGGGTTTATAAACGGGCTTCTGGTTGATACAACCGTCTGGTTTCCGGACATCACATACGACTACAACCGAAAATCAATCTTTGATGTAAATGGAGATGGATGGCTTGACATTGTGGCGAAGCCATTTAACAACGATACACTCATTGCCTATATCAACCAGGGAAATCATCAGTTTCAGGCCACCAACCTCACATCAGGCGGTCCGATGGTTAAGTTTAACAATGTAGTCCGGTGGGTAGATTTAGACCTTGACGGCCTCACCGATTTTATTCAACCCACTGGATTCCTCCCAACCGGCACCGTTAGCTGGAGGAAAAATATGGGCAATCTGAACTTCGGACCACCTCAGACTATTTTTAGTCCGACTAATTATAGTTGGTGGATCAGTCACGCAGAAGATTTTGACCTGGATGGTAAAACAGATGTCGTAATCGGAAATCAGGATAGCCTTTTTATTTACCGGAATACGCTTCCCTCCGGTTTTACGGTGGTCTCAAAATATAAGTTGCCCAACAACCTGTCTTCTTTGCCGGGGGCAAGAGATGTGAACTGAGATGGTAAGTTGGATCTTGTTTTTTATGAAGTCGGGACCGGGTCTTTTTACATCAATGTCTATGTCTACCTGTCTTTGGGAAATTTACAGTTTTCTCCAGTCAAAAAATTGGCAACTAAAATCCCTTCCTCATTTGATCTGGTGGATTTTGATGGAGATGGCGACCTCGACTTTGTATTTGGTTCCATGCAACAGAGTAATGACGAAATGCCTGAAATTCAGTACCGCGAAAACTATGGCAATGAATTATTTGGTCCGGTTGTACGAATACGAAAACATGGCTACGGGTCCAATGCAATATTTACCGGTGTTGATTTCACTTCCGCTGCCGGACCAGATTTGTTGATGATCAGCGGTTTTGGTGCCCCCGTGTTGTATCCAAACCTCATTGCCTCCATGGCGAAGGTGGATGGAAAAGTATACGACGATCCGAATGTCAACTGCATAGAAGAACCAGGCGAGGCCGGTTTGAACGATGCACTGGTTGCTGAAAAATTCAGTGGCCGGTTAACCAGTACATTCAATGGCGGCCAGTACCGTTTTTACATTCCAATCGATAGTTTCCGGGTGGCTCCATTGCAAGGAGACAGGGACGGATTGTACCTCGATTCTGTTTGTACACCCGCCAATGCGTTTGGCTACAATGCCGGTACCGTTCCCATTCCGGATGTAGATTTCGGTGTGCTCAACACCAAATGTGCCGCCATCAATGTGGACGTAAACCCCGGCCGCATGCGTCGTTGTGTGGCCAATTACGGCACATTACTGGTGTCCAACACGGGCCCGGTTTCGGTGGGTCCGCAGACGGTGCTGGTGAAATTTCCCCGCTATGTCCAGTTTAAATCGGCCAGCCGGCCATGGACCTGGTCCGCATCCGACTCGACCTACCGGTTTCAATTCGATTCGCTCGAAGCCCATTCACTATACCGCATTTCGTTTAAAGATTCCATTCCATGTACGCCCGGCATCACGGGACTCCGACAGGGAATCCGGGCCTGGACGCTCAATGCGCCACCTATTTGTACACCATACCGGGCCAATTGGGACAGTTCAAGTTTGCATGTGGAAGCCCGCAATGATGGAAACGGACTGGTCCGGCTGAGAGTGAAAAATGTGGGGGCGAAAGAGATGGATCCGCAACAACCCGGATACATCGCCGTGACCAAAAACGGAACCGTCGTTTGGTTGCATACCGTTTCATTGCAGGCGGGAGCGAGTTACGACACTTCATATCAGGCTGCCCCAGGTGATTTGATTCAGTTTACAGCCTCCAATACGCCCAATAATCCTTTTGCTGATTGGGTACGATGCGAATTGGATGCCGCCACCAGTGCCAGTCCGGTTTGGCTGATGGGTGCATCCGGCGGTGATGGTATACCTCATGCCGATTATTCCTACATGAACATTGCCGACAGCTTTGACCCGAACGACAAACAGGTAGAGCCGAAAGGGCAGACCGCTTCCGGATTTTTGCCTGCCCGTTCGACCCTTCAGTACACCATACGGTTTCAAAACACAGGGAACGACACCGCTTTTGTGGTGAATGTAGTCGATTCGCTTACCAAAAATCTGGACATCACCACATTCAAAATCATCGGTAGTTCGCACCCGTTCAGCTTTTTAGCCAGCGGAACAGTCGATTCTCCGGTTTTACACTGGACGTTTTCCAACATCAACCTGCTTCCCAAATCGGTGAGCGAGTTAAAAAGCCAGGGATTTGTCACGTTTTCGGCCCGCATGAGAACCGACCTTGCCCAGGGTGCCCGGATTGAGAACAAAGCCCGGATCTTTTTCGATTTCAACGATCCGATCATAACCAACAAGACCTTAAATGTGGTCAAGGACGATGGCATTCCGTTTACGAGTGTGAAGGAAACCATCCTGACTCCCGAATTGCGTTTGTATCCGAATCCTGCCCAAAGCAGGTTGCATCTGTCAGCTCCCAACCTGATTGGGCAAAGCTGGAAAATGATGGATCTGACGGGTCGTGTTGTTTTAGAAGGAACCTGTCGCGGATCCGACGCAGAAGTGGATCTGTCCACACTCCGAAAAGGACTGTATTTTATCCGTTTCGGAACCTATCCGGTGAAGCGTTTGGTTCGGGAATAGGTTTTAGTAGTCAGGAGCCAGTAATCAGGAATTAGGATCCAGTAATCAGGTGGAACGAAGGGCCTTTTTCGCCAAGTCAGGTTTTAAGTAGTAGTTAGGAATAAGTAGTCAGGTGGAACCATGCAAAGCTTGTTGAAAATCCTGTATTCTAGGATATTGAAACCTCCAAAT
>DAIOVD010000157.1:0-9858 GCA_036759185.1 Catalimonadaceae bacterium
CAATCCCCCCGATTTTTTTTCGAAATAAAAATTGGGGGGAAAAAATCCCCCCGAAAAATTTTCACTGAAAAAATTGGGGCCATTTTTTCCCCCCAAAAAAATTGGCGCAAAAAAATTGGGGTCATTTTGGGAAAGGCTTCCTGAAACAGCGGTGTAAGCCATTGCCTCATTTTCCAACTAACATCCCACCCGTTTCCGTTCAGAAAAAACCCCCTAGTTTTGCCCTTCCATGAAAAACAGAAAACCACGCAACAAGGTCAAGGAAAATGTACGCCTTCTGGACATCGCCGCCGAAGGAAAATGTGTCGCCCGGATTGATGAGAAAGTCTATTTCGTTGAAGGTGGTGTCCCCGGCGACCTGGTGGATATTCTGTTGGAAAAGGACAAAAAATCCTATGCCGAGGCCCGGGTGTACCGAATGAAAGAACCGTCACCTGACCGTCAGGAGGCCTTTTGCTCCCATTTCGGTGTGTGCGGCGGATGCAAATGGCAGAACCTCGATTACAACAAACAACTGGAGCTCAAAACCAAGCAGGTAAAAGATGCCTTTGAACGGATCGGCAAAATCAAGGAAGGCAACTGGCATCCAATTGTGGCTTCTTCCAAAACCACTTACTACCGCAACAAACTGGAGTACACCTTCTCCGACCAGCGGTGGCTCGACGAATCGGATATGGACCGTGAAAACCGTCCCGATCTCAATGGTCTGGGCTTCCACATTCCCAAGCGCTTCGACAAAATTCTGGATGTGAAAGAATGCTTTCTGCAACCCGAACCCAGCAATTCCATCCGGTTGTGGACCAAAGCCTACGCTGAAAAACACAAGCTCAGCTTTTTCAATCTCCGGGCCCAAACGGGCATGTTGCGGAACCTGATGATCCGGACGACGGCTTCCGGCGAACTAATGGTGCTGTTCCTTATTTCTGAAAACCATCCTGATGAACTGAAGGCCATGCTGACAGCGATGAAAGAAGCTTTTCCGCAGATCACCTCTCTTCAGACCATTCTCAATCAGAAGCGCAACGATGTCTATTCCGACCTGAAGGCCCGCGTTTTTTCCGGAACCGATGTGGTGATGGAAGTAATGGAAAACCTGAAATTCCGTGTGGGACCGACTTCTTTTTACCAGACCAATGCCGATCAGGCCCTGGTGCTGTATCAGCTGGTGGACAAACTGGCGGGCATTCGTGAAAACGATCTGGTCTACGATTTATACACCGGCACCGGAACCATCGCCCAGTTTCTGGCACGCAAAGCCGGATTTGTGGTGGGAATCGAATACGTGGAAGCGGCCGTGGAAGATGCCCGGGTGAACGCCGATCTCAACGGTTTAAAGAATACTCTCTTTTTTGCCGGTGATATGGCCAAAGTGCTCAACGAAAAGTTTGTGGAAGAAAACGGGGTTCCGGATGTCCTCATCACCGATCCGCCAAGAGCCGGAATGCATCCCGATGTGGTGGAATCGATCCTCAAAATGCGCCCTCAGCGGATTGTGTACGTGAGTTGCAATCCGGCCACACAGGCCCGGGACCTGGCCCTGATGACGGAGGTGTATGAAGTGAAGGAAATTCAGCCGGTCGATATGTTTCCGCATACACACCATGTGGAAAATGTGGCCCTGCTGGAATTGAGAAAGGATTAGTTCCTCTTTTTCCAGGACTTGATACGGTCCTCTGAGTGACCTTTATCTGTGAGAACAATGTAAACTTATCATGTGAAATGGGATGGTGGATTGTTTATATTCGCCACTCAGATTCACACCAAAATGAAAAAAATCCTTCTTGTTGAAGACCATCCGGATATCCGGGAAAACACGGCCAGTATTCTTCAGATGGCTGGGTACGATGTGTACACTGCCGAAAACGGAATGGATGGAATTGACGAGGCCAGGAGGGCAATGCCAGATCTGATTGTTTGTGATGTGATGATGCCGGTTCTGGATGGATTTGGAATGCTGCACATGCTGCAGAAAGATCCCCGCTTTCAAAACATTCCCTTCATTTTTCTCACAGCCAAATCCGACCGGGCAGACCAGCGGAAAGGCATGGAAATGGGAGCCGATGATTTTTTGAGCAAGCCTTTTGAAATCACGGAGCTGCTTTCAGCCGTGGAAACCCGCCTGACCAAAGTGGCCAATGCCCATTCGAAAGGAAGCCTTTCCCGCAAAATCGGGGAGAAAGAAAAGAAAGAATGGATCCGTAATCTGTTTGCAATACCTCAGGTGAAACGGTTCTCTGTGAAGAAGAAAAGCACCATCAATCAGGAAGGAAACCTGGCCCAGCAATTGGTGCTGGTGGAAAGAGGAATTGTAAAATCATCCTGCGTACACCCCATTGGCAAAGTCCTGATCACCGAACTTCATTTCAAAGGCGACATCATCGGACTGGCAGATTTGCTTGTGAATCAAACCTACACCACCTCCTCAGAAGCCGTAACCGATGCCGAACTGGCTGTGGTTTCTCAGAAAGATCTGGAAGAATACTTCAAACAATATCCCAAAGAGGCAGATCTGGTGGTTCACTTTCTGGGCCATGAGATTATGCAAAAACAAGCCCAGCTACTGGATATGGCCTACACTCCGATGCGGGACCGCGTGGAGCATCTGATCAAAGATCTTGAAGCCCGTCTCGACCAG
The DNA here is from genome assembly GCA_036759185.1 of Catalimonadaceae bacterium. Classification (GTDB taxonomy): domain Bacteria; phylum Bacteroidota; class Bacteroidia; order Cytophagales; family Flexibacteraceae; genus CAMDMI01. The sequence goes on from DAIOVD010000157.1 coordinate 2,636, forward strand.
AACAATCTGGAAGAGGTAAGTACCTATTTTACCAGGGAAGAACTGGCACAGATGGCAGGAACTGCTACTGAATCACTCATTCGGGTTCTGGGAGGAAAGCAATAAAGAAGCAAAAGCCGTTGATGGGGTAAAGACGCAATCTTTTCAACGGTTGTTTCTGTTTTCCTCATTCTTTCACTCAAATCCCAGCCCATTTCTTTTACCATTACCAGACCTTGATCACTGGAATGGTTTTTCGTTCCGAATCGGTGATCGCCTGCAGTTGGTATCGTCCGTTTGGCAATGAACCAACCGGCAACTTCAATTCAGGATCCGTTGCTTTTGTATGCAACACTTCTCTCCCCCCGGAATCATACAATTTGAGATCGGTTTCTCCTGACAGATTGTGGATTTCCAGATTATCCACCATCGGATTGGTCACCCAGATCTGAATTTTACCGGCACCGTCATTGTTGCAATTGGCATAAAATACAGCAGGCTTTTCAGAGCCATTGTCGAATTGCTGCAGCCGATAGCGGAAAACGGAGGCGGAAGTGGCTTTCGGATTGTGCCGGAATGAGTACTCATATCCGATGCCCGGCTCCCCTTCTCCTTTTACCACCAACAGCGTTTCATAGTTTTTACCATCGGTGGAATAACTCAGCACAAACCGGTCTGTGTTCACTTCTGATTCGGTGGTCCAGTTCACTTCTACATCATTCTCATGCGGCTTTTTACCGGCAGTAAAATCGGTCAGCGAGATACCCAATGGCTCATCGGGTCCGGCCAGTGATTGTCCGGCAATGTAGAATTCCGAAAATCCGGACACCTGAAACTCCAGGAAATAACCACCCGAAGTCGGTGTTTTCTGCACTTTAGAGGCCGGAATAAACTCGTGGTTACCGGCAATGTCGTCGTTGTTGTCAATGCTCAAATCCTGGAAAGAGCCATCGTATTTGTACACGCCCAGTTCCTGAAACGAATGTATGGTCGGATCTGCGGCTGCCAGTTGCTGCACCTCAGCATCCGTAATGTAGAGCCGCACTTTCACTTTGCCGGATGGCTGGGTATTCGGATGGATGTGGAAACTACGGTTCAGATAAGGCACTCCCCAGGCAGTCCGGATGGCACCGGTATGTCGCTTCATTTCCAGTAAAACAGGACCGATGTTTTTCTTTTCCACCGAGGCGACCATGTTGGGCAGATTTCCAAAATGTGTCCAGCTGTTGCCTGTAACTTCGGGTTGGGTCTGGGAAAAGAGTGTGTCATTTACAATATTAAATGCCGGTTCGATCTGCACATCATCCAGTCCAAAACCTTCGGAATTGATACTGGCATCGGAACTGAACCCATACCGGAACCGCACGTTGGTGTTGTTGCCAAACCGGGCTTTGGCCACCCGGATGCTGGTGACAACCCATGGATCGCGGATGCCATTCCAGTTGTTGGATGCATGGTTGTACCAGTTGGTACCGCTGTCTTTGGCACCGATTTTACTCCAGACGATGCCATCGACCGACATTTCCAGCCAGGCATAATCGTAATCCTGCTCCGTACTGAAATTGGAGTTGAAACTGAACTGTATATCGCCGGGTTGAGTAGACATATTAAAGCAGGGAGATTCCAGGTACGATACCTGTTTGTTCGCATACAAACCTGACATTCCTGTCGTCCAGATGCGGGTTCCGTTGGCTGCGGTGTCGATCACCGACATCGTTTTAGAAGGTGTTCCCCACTGCCAGCTTGTGTTGGTGCCATAGGCTCTCCAGTTTCCATCCGTGGTTTCGAATCCCTCCGAATAGGGCAATGAGGAGATGTTAGGTGAAATGAAAACCAGTTGATTACGGAGGGTATCATTTCCCGGGTATCCGTCTGCGGCCAGCGAAATCCAGACTTTCAAGTCCAGCTTACCCACAGAATTGAACGGGATGGGTGCCGAAAACTCATAATCGATTGAATCGGCAGCTGAAACAGACGCAATAGTTTCTTCAACGGGTGCCTGTCCGGAAAGCAGATAGCCAACTTTCATATTGGTGGCAGCCAGTAGGGATCGATTCTGAATCTTCACTTTTACTTTCCGTACCAGATTGTCGTGGCATTCGTTCACCGGAGTGACGAGGCGTTTCATGGAGAAATCTTTTCCAGGCATACTGATCAGCAGATTATCAATGGCATATCCGTTCCCACTTGAAACCGTGGATGGTTTCGTACCAGACTGGGTAAACCGAATCTGAAAAGAAGACGACAATCCCTGGCCACCCATCAGGGGTATCAGGTTGATCATCCGGTAGTTCTTCACCGTTCCAACCACATAGCTGGAGGTGAAAAAATTTACTACTTCGATCCAGGAAGATTGATCATTGGGCCGGATGAATATGCTGTTTCCGGCAGTCATAGATCCCAGAGGAAGCCAGTCGAAATCCAGATAAAGTGGACTTCCGGGTGCATTTCCAGCCAGGTTCAATGTAAAAATAAGTTCACCGGTTCCGGTGGTGCCATCGATTTTCTTTTTGTCCAGTACGATACATTTTGCCCCAAAGTAGGAGGGACGGGTTGCCAGTTCGGTCAACAGCCGGCCACCGTTTGTTGTGTTAAAGTCCATTCCGAAGCTGGTATTGAGATCCGCTTTGGTGGTGGTTTGAAGGAAATTAGTTCCGGGGGCTCCCAGGTTTTCAGCCTGATACTGCCAGGGGAAACCAACGGCCGGGTTTCCATACACATTCACAGTGGCGGAAAGCGTATCATTTCCTTTGTTGATGTCTGACTCATAGGTTGTCCAGAATTTCACCGGATACGCACCGGTCGAGGGCATGGAAAGAGTGGAAGGTAAAGTCACAACCACAGATGCCTGAGTGGCCAGAGTGACGGTAATATCACTGAACGAAACGGTTCCATCCGGGGTACTCATGTTAATGCGAACAGCCTGGTTGGTAAGCGAAACATTGCCAAAATTCTGAATTTTTACCTGAACAGTGGCATTGGTTCCCGGATCAGATCCGGTTAGTCTCCGACCGGATTTTGGAGATTCAAGTGAGACAATGCCCAGATCCGGTGTCCAGCTGCAAGTTCCGGCTACCGGTGTCCCTTTCACTGCATCCGAGCGCAGTCCTGACAAACCGTTTTTCCAGGGTTTTACTGAAACAATGGTCAGTTTTCCGTTATCAAGCTGGTTGAGAAAATAGGTTCCGGTAGTGGCAAACCCTTTTGTATCCCATCGGCCCATTTCGCGGTTCAATACCATCACTTCATATTTTGAAACGCCACTGGCATAGGTCCAGTTCAGTTTTAGTGTCTGGTTACATGCCTGCACGGTTACCACAGGTTGAACAGAAACAAGGGTTTTTACCCAGCTACTGGTCACCGTTACACCATTGCTTACACCGCTTAGCCGAAACCAGCGTTTTTGAAAATCAGCCACCGGCACAGTGTATTCTCCGTACAGAGAGAGGGGATTGGCGATGGCAATGGCCTGACTCCACGTTACGCCCGAATCCAGACTGGTTTCCAGTTTCATGGATGTCAGAGTCATTCCACTCAGATCCCAACGAACCGGCATTTTGGTTCCTGATTTCCGCAACTGTCCTTCCAGTGGTTGTGTCATCACCAATTCCGGATACACCCATTGGTACACCAGCCAGTATTTTTGGTTTACACCCGCCAGCATTCCGGAACTCACCATCACTTCGAGATTTTCGCCCGGCGTAACATTCAGTGTCACCTGTTCCATATTGTTGAGGGTATCCACTTTTCTTGTTGAGGCAAGCCCAACACCGGACGGTGTGGAATTCATTACCCATGGCAGAAATGTCTGGCCGGCACCGTTGAGTACTTTCAGATCCAGGTTGTTTACCAGTGCTTTTGTTGTTCCAACCACACCTGCCGGATCTGCCCAGGCCAGCATAATTTTCACTCCCAATGCATTGGCTGGTACCACCATTGACTCCACATTACTTTCGTGAGATTTCACTGTTCCGGATTTGTAGCCGTTGTTGTCCAGCACCAGTTTGGCTTTCCGGGCATTGATCCGGCCATAGCCATACGTAAAATCCACATTGGCCAGCCCCAGATCATCAGCCGTATTGCACACCAACCCTTTCAGCAACGCACTTTCCGGATTGGAGCCGCCGTTTAACTGACGGTACCTCTGAATAAGCAGTGCCAGCGTTCCGGTAACCATGGGTGCTGCCTGAGAGGTGCCTCCTTTCACATCATATGCATCATATGGAACAGTGGAAACCACATTGTTTCCGTCGGCTACAATTTCCGGTTTCACCCTGCCATCCATGGCCGGACCGGAGGAGCTGAACCAGGCTAACTGGTCCTGTTCGAGGACGGCGCCTACAGTGAGTACATTTTTTGAAACGGGGTATCCTTCTGAAATGGTCCGGTATCCGATCGGGTACGTTCCGCAATTGATGTTTCCCTGATTACCTGCAGCGAAAACATGAAGCAGATCCGGATATTTGCTTAGCTGGTCATCAATAAATGAACAGGTGGAATTGTAAATCCCTGCCCGGTTGCAGGTAAGCGTCAGTCCATATGAATTGTTCGTCAGAAGGACGTTTCGTTTTACCCTCAGATCGGCTCCGGTGGAGATGACGGAAGATGTGGAAGTATTCAGAATGTTCGCACCAGGCGCCATTCCTTCTTTATCGGCGTACAGTAAACCGCTGCCCGCTACAGTTCCGGTCACATGGTCCTGGTGGTTGCCGAAGGAGACGACTTTCGTCGACACCAGATTTTCCTGGTGATTATCGAGGTCTCCGTGACTTTCCACCATACCCCCGTCACCCACGGCTATGGTTACGCCTTTGCCGTCAAGTCCGGTCAGAATACCGGCGCCTGAAACTTTGATGCAGTTTGTCCGTCCGGAAGAAGAGGAAACGCCATTCAAATGGATGATGTCACCTTCCGAAGGTTCCACCCATTGAACCCAACCTGCGTTCAGAAGATTGGTTAGTTGTTCTGAATTGGCGTTGATGGTGAAGCGGGAAAGTTCGCCTTCCCACAATGACTTTACTTTTCCCCAGTTTGAGTTCCAGTTTTCATACAATTCTGCCACTTTCATACCAGGCATAGCAAGAGCATAATATTCTCTGAAGGTGGATGTGGATTGTCTGGCAGATGAGTTTTGCAATTCAGCATCAATTCTGAGCGATTGATGAAACGGTGCTACCTCTTGAAATCCAATTGTTTCAAGCTGAGCTGTTGGAAAATTTAAGGGTAAAGAAGCGATATAAACACCGGGAGCAATTGATCCTCCCAGAACGATTCCTGCTGATTGGATTTCAACTATTGCTTGTTCGGTAATGGATTTGTCTGTTTTTAGAAGAAGAAACCGGCGATTGCCATAAACCGGCGATTGAGCCAGAAGGTTTTCAGGACAGTTCCGGGTGGGTGAAAATGAGATCCGGAGATGTTTCAATACCTGGGCACCTTGTCCATTGGCATTTGAGAATAGCCAAAGGGTGCAGTAGGAAATCAACAGAATCCGGACGAAGGACAATACAATTCTTTTCATTGTAAGAATAAGGTTTGCTTTCTGAAAACAAGCCTATGGTCGGTCGGTACTGTTCATCATCAGAAGGATTGAACGGTCCGGTTTGCCATGGGCTTTTGCGCTTTGCAGAACAAATGTGGCAGCAAACAATTGCCTGACTGTGATGGGTATATTCTTATTGGTTCTTCATTTTCAAAATCCCGGTTTTAAACATTTAGGTTCGGTTTTTTCTAAATTTCCGGGGATTCTTACCTGAAGAATCTGAGCATCCAATCTTACAAAAGGCCATTTGAATTGTTGAATTGGGTACTTGTTCTTTAAATTGGTTGTCCTTTTAATGAGAAGTTACATCTTCTCGTTTTTCAAATGTGTCAACCAAAAATTTGCCTGTAAAATGTGATGTGCGAAAAGTCATTAAGAGGGTGAACAATTGTCACCAAATCCGGAGTGGCAGAATTTTCATGCCCTGCTGAATGAAGGCGCATAATCCTGAGATCTGGCTGTTTGGAAGGATGAAGAAATTGTGGAAACAGCCATTCTGAAGGTGACAAGATGGATGTATTCCGTACTTGTTGATCCCGATCTTTCCTGTTGGAATTCATCGGATTTCCGACTACAATTCCACACCCACTACCATTACATCGGTGGCTGCTCCATTTTGTCTCCTGAAATTTTTGATGCTGCTTTTCAGAAAATCATCCTGAATGTCAACTGTGTATTTCTGAAGAGACTCGAAGTTGATCACAGGTTGATTCCTGTCTTTTTTATGGCTGGTATCGGTGCAGATTCCATTGGAACTCAGGTACAGTCGTTGCCCTGGAAAATACGACAGCCGGACGGTTTCAAACCGGGCATTTCCACCCGAACCGGTCCCGAGTCTGGGTCCGTTGGATGGTACGGTTTCGATGAAACCACTGGTTTGAGTGAGGAAAAGTGGTCGATTGGCTCCGGCAAAATAAATGTCTTTGAAGTATGTGTCCACTACGACCAGAGCAAGATCAAGTCCCTCAGATCCCCTTTCTCCGGTCGACCTCATAGAGATACGCAGCCGGGCATCAAGCAGTTCCAGGATTTCAGTCGGGTTATCGATGTGTTCGTTTATGACGATATCGTTGATCAGGTTGTGGCTGATAATGGAAATCAGAGCTCCGGAAACACCCATGCCTTTGCTGGCGGCAACAAGAAGGAATTTTTTGTTTTCCTTTTCAAAGCACCAGAAAAAATCTCCGCTCACCACATCGGCAGGCATGGATAGCAAAAACGATTTCGGGAATACTCCTTTTAAATGCGATTCTCGGCAAAGCAAACCCAGCTGTATTCGTTTGGCACTCGAAATCCCGGCAATAATATTCTGGTTTCGTTCTTCCAGCTGCTGTGTGGAAATGTGAAATTTATGGGCCCAAAGTCCGGAAATAAAGAAAATACAGATTGAAAGAGAAACATGGATCACAAATGTCTGCAGCGTCATATAGTCCACCTGGGTAAAATAAATCTCGCCGATTCCTTTGTATTGCAGATACCCGAAAACGGCGTGGTGAACCACAACCACTGTGGCAATGGGAAGTTGCAATCGCCAGTCTTTGTGGGTGATGAGTAAAGCACTTCCGATAAAGGCGAAGAAGTGCATCTCAAACAACCCGTGCATCTGATAGATGAACTGGGCCATGAAAATGCCGAAGCAGGCACTCAGAACAAATTGGTAAAGCCTTGATTTGGGAAGCAGCAAACGGGTGCCATAGTAGGC
>DAIOVD010000158.1:0-9787 GCA_036759185.1 Catalimonadaceae bacterium
CAATCTTGTCACAAAAATTTCTGTGACAAGATTGTCTGTGACATTTTAAAATGAAATTTTTTGGTGACAGAAATTTATTGCTCATTCAAATGGCAACCGAAATTGGAGGTAACAAAAATCATTCTGTTCTGCAATTTTGATGTTCGAATTTATCCATGCACTTTTGGACTATGCATCAAGATGATATCCGGTGGGAACAAAGGTTTTCAAACTTCAGGAAAGCTCTTGCAAAACTAGAGGAAGTTGTTAATCACAAACCCATTGAGACACTTTCAGATCTTGAGAAAGAAGGACTAATACAAAGGTTCGAATATTCCTATGAACTGGCGTGGAAAACGCTGCAGGATTTGTTGAGATTCAAGGGATATATTAATCTGTCCGGACCTAATCCAGTGATCGGACAGGCGTTTCAGGATGGGATAATTGAAGATGGAGAAGCCTGGAAGCGAATGAAAAAATCAAGGGATTTAAGCACACATACCTACGATCAGGAAACTGCAGATGGAATTGTCCAATATATCTATGATGACTTCTTAAAGGCTCTGAAAGCTCTGGAAAAAAGGATCAGCGAGGAGCGCAGTGGAAAACAAACAGACTTGTTTAGAGAATGAATTTCGGACTTCCAGAATCAGATTACCTCAACCTGATAAAGGTCTTTTTACAACATCCAAAAATTGAAAAAGTCCTGTTGTTTGGATCCAGAGCAAAAGGAACCTTCAGACCTGGCTCAGATATTGATCTGGTTATTTACGCCAACGCACTTGATTTCAAAGAGTTCATGCAAATTCAGATCGAACTTGACGAGTTGGAACTACCACAAAAAATCGATCTCATTAACGGAAACACGATCCGGAATTCGGATTTGATTGCGCAAATTCATCGAGTGGGTAAAGTATTACTAGGTCAGTAAAAAAACGCACAACTAAATGAATACTACTCCACTGTCTCTGCTTTTGCTTCTTTCGTCTCAATCGAAATCCGGTTAGCCCCCGCTTTTGAGACCATTACCTGTTTACCGATTTCAACCAATCCTTTGCTTTCATAAATTTTCATCGCCGTTGAAATGTCAATGGCCTGCCGGGTTTGCTCATCCAGATCAAATGTAAGTGTGATGAAATTCAGGCTGACTCCCAACGATTCAAGTACCTGATTGGACGAAAGCAGCAACTTGTTTTCAAGCTCAGACTGGTCCAGCTCGACAATATCCTCTCCGATGAACAGAGATTTGGCGATGTCCTTGATCCGCTTGTCGATCACCATGTTTTCGGCACCTTCAAATGCATTTCCATCAAGTGCCTCCGTGTCATCTGCATCGGAATTGGCCCGACCCAGAAACTTTGCCTGTGAAATAAATTTTAATGGACTGATGATCGAATAATCATAGTCGATCTGCACTTTGGCTCTTACCCTGTCTTTCAGATTGGTGATGAATTTCGATTCTCCCTGCATCGGAAAATTCGGAATCACGACCTTCATGTAACATGGATTTCCAATTCCTTTTGGAACGGATTCTCCAGGGCTGATCAATGACCATTTCACCCCGCAGTCGTTAGAAATGAGAACTTGTTGGTTGGATTTCGCATAGTTGCAGGACTGGAAGAGTCCAATAATCAAGAGTAATAAGGCAGAGATTGGTATGTTTTTCATTTGGTTGAAATTTGGACAAATATCACTTATGATATACAACAAAGACAAAAACGCTTAGCAAAAGGCAGGATATTGAAATAACCCCGAAAACAGAAAACACATCTTCCTTTAAATTTTTTACCCATAAAACAGGTAATGATAAAATGAAGAAAATGATCACGAAGAAAAAATGCCTGTAAATCCCCGCATTCTGAAATAGGAGGACATTCCGACAATCCGGAATTCTCAAAAATCGCTGAATTCCCAGCATTCGGGTTCTACTGACTTCAACAAATCGACCCGAAATGGAAACACAGGAATTCTGTATCAACGTTTGGTCTTTCAAGCTGGCAAAGAATGTGCTTCCACCAACAAAGATTATTTTAAACGAACGCATTCCATTTTTAAGTAAAAAACGGTTTTAACGCCTAATTCTGTCGGTATAACTATTGGCTTCGCATAATACGTATCCGACTTCTTCCCGGACGGTTTTCACTGGCAAGACAAAATCCAGTAAAACAGCCAAACCAAAAAAGGCTCCTATCCCAATTGAAATTTTGAAGAACTGATTTAACCGGATTTCCAACCGACTCCTTTGGTAATCTTCGCTGTTCCGAAATCTGGTTAGCCAGTTCATTTGTCGTGTGGGTTGAAGTACTCTAAATAAAAAACCTGGAAGGTTTTGAACTCCTTCCAGGTTTTATCGAACGAACTACTGATCTTAACCACTAAGATCCCTACGGGGAATAAATCCAATCTGGGGCCGTGGTTCATTTTTTTCGTGAATCAATTTTTTGATAGCATCAAAAACAATGGCAAACTGGTGGTCGTATTTGGCTTCCAGTTTCTCAATTTTTTCAGCGAGTTCCTTGTGGGTAGAAAGATACTCTCGTATTTGAACAAAAGCACGAACCACAAAAATGCTGGCTTTAATGGCGACTTCTGAGTTGAGTACACTTGCCAGCATGACCGCACCGTGTTCGGTGAAAGCGTGAGGCAAATATCTTCTTCCTCCTTTTGAGGTTGCATTTTGCAACCTCAAAGCGGCCCATTCCTCTTCAGTTAACTGAAACATGAAATCTTCTGGAAACCTATCAGAATTTCGCTTTACCTGCTGGTTAAGTCGCTTGGTTTCAATTTGGTAAATAGCCGCAAGCTGAAAGTCAAGCAAAACCCGCCTGCCTCTTACTACCTGAATATCTTTAACAATTACTGCCTCCATAAAAAAACTTGAGGTCGCAAATTGCGACCTCAAACTTAAGCCTTTTACCCCTTCAAAAACTGCCTTGTCACGTACTGCATGATGCCGCCGTGACGATAGTATTCGATCTCCACCTGCGAATCGAGGCGGGAAAGAGCGTTGAAGCTGAAAGAGGTACCGTCCGTCCGAACAACATTAACGGTGAGTTCTTTGCCTGGAGCATTGTCGTTTTCCAGACCGATGATCGAGAACGTTTCGCTGCCAGTGAGACCCAGACTTTCGGTGGTGTCACCTGCCTTGTACTGCAACGGAACCACACCCATACCCACCAGATTGCTGCGGTGGATACGCTCGTAACTTTCAGCAATCACGGCTTTGATACCCAGAAGGTAGGTGCCTTTGGCTGCCCAGTCACGGCTGGAACCAGAACCGTATTCCTTTCCGGCCAGAACCATCAGTGGTGTATTGGTGGCTTTGTATTGTACGGATGCATCGTAAACAGTGGTCTCCTCCCCTGTAGGGAAATACGTAGTGAATCCGCCTTCTTTGGTGGCCACTTTGTTTTTGATCCGCACGTTGGCGAAGGTTCCGCGAACCATCACTTCATCGTGTCCACGACGGCTGCCATACGAGTTGAAATCTTCTTTGGCCACTCCCCTTCCGATGAGGTATTTACCAGCAGGCGTTCCTTCTTTGAACGAACCAGCAGGTGAAATGTGGTCAGTGGTTACGGAATCGCCAAGACTCAACAATACTCTGGCACTGTGAATGTCTTTGATTGCGCCCGGCTCATCGACCATGTTGTCGAAAAACGGCGCCTCTTTGATGTAAGTCGACGCATCGTCCCAGGCATAGACCTGTCCGGTGGCCGACTGCAATTCCTGCCACTGTGCATCACCATCAAAAATGGTGTCGTAGCTGTTGGCAAATTCTTTGGTTGACAAAGAGGAATGAATGGTGGCGTTGATTTCTTCTGTGGTCGGCCAGATGTCCTGAAGGAAAACAGCGTTTCCTGTCTGATCAAAACCAAGCGGATCGGTTTCGAAATCGAAATCCACTTTACCTGCAATGGCGTAGGCCACCACCAACATTGGGGACATCAGGAAGTTCATTTTAATCTGAGGATGTACACGGGCTTCGAAGTTCCGGTTACCGGAAAGCACTGAAGCTACCACCAGATCGTTTGCTTCCACTGCTTTGGCCACATGCTCCGGAAGAGGACCGGAATTTCCGATGCAGCTTGTGCAACCGTAACCCACGACGTTGAACTTCAGAACGTTCAGATATTTCAACAATCCTGATTTTTCCAGGTATTCAGTTACAACTTTTGAACCTGGAGCAAGTGAAGGCTTCACCCATGGCTTCACGTTCAACCCTTTTTCGTGTGCTTTTTTGGCAATCAAACCAGCACCGATCATCACGGACGGGTTCGATGTGTTGGTGCAGGAAGTGATGGCAGCCAGTACCACGTTTCCGTCGTACAGCATGTAGTCTTCTTTTCCATCGAATACATAAGCACCTTTCATGGCACCTTCCTCAATGGTTTCGGTCTGTGTTTTCGCCCGGCTGGCAGCAGGCACATATTTCCGTCCGAAATCCTGAATCAGTCCTTCAAACTTGGACTTGAATTCGCTGACAATGATTTTATCCTGAGGGCGTTTCGGACCAGAAACGGTCGGAACCACAGTCGACAGATCCAGTTCTACTACCGAAGAATATTCGATTGGCTCACTGTGATCAAGCCAGAGCATGTTGGCTTTGCAATACGCTTCAACCGTTTTCACCAGTTCTTCCGGACGGTTCGATTTGCGGAGATAATCCAACGTCTGGTCATCGATCGGGAAGAACGATACCGTCGATCCGAACTCGGGTGACATATTGGAGATGGTGGCCCGATCGGGAACGGTAAGAGTGGATAACCCTTCCCCAAATACTTCCACAAATTTGCCCACTACACCATGCTTACGCAGCAATTGGGTAATGGTGAGTACCATATCGGTGGCAGTTGTTCCGAGTGGAAGTTTACCGGTCAGTTTCAAACCGACTACTTCCGGCATGATGAAAAACAGAGGCTGACCCAACAGAGCGGCTTCAGCTTCGATACCACCGACACCCCAGGCAATGACACCGATACCGTTTACCATTGGTGTGTGCGAATCGGTTCCAACCAATGTATCCGGGAAGGCGACACCGTTGCGCACCTGCACCGCTTTGGCCAGATACTCAAGGTTCACCTGGTGGCAGATACCCATACCCGGAGGCACTACTGAAAAGTTATTGAACGATTTCTGCGCCCATTTCAGGAACTGATAGCGTTCGCCATTGCGTTCGTATTCTACTTCTACGTTTTTCTCCAGTGAATCAGCGGCACCAAAATAGTCCACCATCACAGAGTGGTCGATCACCAGATCCACCGGAATCAACGGATTTACTTTATCCGGATCTTTTCCTTTGCGGGCCATTTCGCCACGGATGGAAGCAATGTCCACCACAGCAGGAACGCCGGTAAAATCCTGCATCAGCACACGGGCCGGCATAAACGGAATCTCTTTATCGGCAGGCTTCGGTGCCCAGCCCAGAACGGTTTCTACATTTTCCTGCGTGATGGCAAAACCATCGTAGTTACGCAGGGCATTTTCCACCAGGATACGGATGGAATACGGAAGTTTGGAAATGTTCTTTCCTTGCTTCTGCAACTCGGAAAGACTGTAGTATTTTACTTTCCCGTTTGGGGTATCCAGTTCACGGACAATGCCGTAGAGATCGTTTTTTTCTGCCATATATATGTGTGTATTACCTGATTGTTCAGAAGTATTTCCGGGCCGCAAAAGTAGGGAGTTTCAGGGAGAAAGGAGAAGCGTAAATCGAAAAATCACCGGGTTTTTCTTACATTTTGAGAAACGGGATTTTTCTGGTCATTCATCCAACTTAAAGACATAAAAAAAGCCCGGGGATTTCTCCGCCGGGCTTCAAACAGGGTTGTTTGGATTATTTTTTAATCACCTTCTGGTTCAGGTTCAGATTTGTTCCTTTCACAGAGACGGTGTACATACCATGGTTCAGATCCTGAATCGGAACATCCATACGGAAGAGTCCGGCACCGGTTTTTACGTCCATTGATTTCACAATGCGTCCTACCTGGTCGATTACAGTAACCTGGATGGTTTCGTTTTCAACAGCACCTGTCAGTTCCAGATTCAGGTTAGATTCAACCGGATTTGGATACAGCTGAAGTGAACGGGTGATCCATTTTGTGGTTGCATCACCTTCAAGCGGAGTCTCTTCATTTGAGACAGCCGTTCTTCCGTTGGTAGCTCCGATACATTCGATGCCATCTACATCAAAACCATCTGCAAGAACCGGCTCGTCAACAAATGTTTCCGGAATGGAAGTATCCACAATTTTCACGTAGCGGATACACTGTAAAGGCCAGATATCAAATTCACCATCCTGGCAGATTTCTCCTTTGTCAACCCAGTTCACATTGTCAACAGAGATGTAAATCCGGGCTCTTTCAGAATAACGCTGACAGCTCCATGCCCAGTATGTTGTTTCTACAACCCGCAGATCATTTCCCGGACGATTGTAGATTCCTCCGTTGATTTCAACAACAACAGATCCACCAAAACCAAGTGAGTAGAAAGAACCTTCAAGGTTGGTGTTTTCAGGCGTTCCTTTCGCAAGATCCGGATTGGAACGGGCGGCATCAACTGGTGATCCATCGGCACGAGGACCCTGGTGGAATTCGACGATATTGGTTCCGGAGCAACCACCCTGAAATCCAGTCTGGTTGAAGTTGTAAGAAGCTGTGCAACCATTTGCATCGGTTACAGTAACAGAGGCACTTGTTCCTTTACAGATTCCTGTGAGTGTTGAAACACCGGTTGTACCGTTCGACCAGGCATACGAGTATGGTTCTGTTCCGCCGGAGATGGTCAAAGCAGCAGTTCCGTTACACTCGCAGGAACTTACAGGAGTTGAGGTTCCTCCTAAAGTCAAAACTCCTGGTTGCGTCACTTCAGCAGATGCTGTAGCAATACATCCATTGGCATCGGTAATGGTCACAGAGTAGATACCTGCCATCAATCCGGAAAGGTCTTCCGTTGTGGCTCCATTGCTCCAAAGGAAAGAGTATCCTTCAGTTCCACCGTTCACGTTAAGATCTATGGCTCCGTTTGAACCACCGTTGCAGTTTACATTTTGTGTCGTAGAAGCAGAACCAGACAAAGCAGCAGATGGGCCATTTACAGTAGCAGATGCATTGGCTGTACATCCATTGGCATCGGTTACCACAACATTGTAGGTTCCGGCAGCCACACCTGAAAGGTCTTCCGATGTAGATCCATTATCCCAAGCGAACGAATAGCCTTCTGTTCCACCAGAAACTGAGAGATCAACAGAACCTGTCATGTCTCCAAAGCATCTCACATCAGTTGCAGTTGCAGAAGCACTTACAGCAGAAGAAGGACCATTTACTGTAGCAGAAGCACTGGCAGTACAACCATTTGCGTCAGTTACCACAACACTGTATGTTCCGGCAGCAACACCAGAAAGATCTTCAGAAGTTGAACCATTTGTCCATGCGAATGAATAAGAAGGCGTTCCTCCTGAAACAACCAGATTCACAGAACCAGTTGTAGCCTGATAACAAAGGACATTGGTTTTTCCTCCGATGGAAGCGGAAGGCGAACTGTTCACTGTTTTCACAACCACATTACTGGTAGCACCAAATGAAGGGCAGGTATTCCGTTTCGCAGAACGCTTGTAGTACATGGTGGATGAAATGGTAGCAGGATTGTACGTGGCAGAAGTGGCTCCGGCAATCAGAGTCCAGTTAGAACCGTTTGAACTTGAGTACCAAACATACTCCAATGTTCCGGAACCTCCGGAAGCTGCGGTTGTACTGGTAATTTCAGCCGGATCATATCCGCCACATTTGGCTTCATTTCCTGAAATGGTTCCGCCAGCAGTTACATTGCTGCAGGTTGGAGGGCAATTCAGGAAGTTGTCATTTGTGTTTCCGTTTTCATAGTTCTCATTCACTTTTGTCAATGCTTCGCAAAACTGACTGTAAGAAAAAGTAGAAACGGAACACATTCCAATCTTTTTGCTGGCCTCATCTATCAACTGCTGAACTGTCCATCCGGAAAATGGGCCGGAAGCAATGATCAGATCTTTCAGTTTGGAAGAAGAAGGGCTGAAAGAAGTAATCGCATCATCAAAACGAACATTGAGAATTGCAGCGACCAATTGACCGGCCAAAGAATTCCGGTAGTTGTATGGATTTGTCAGACATCCGGAAGGCAGGCATGTTGCGGTACCGGTAGATGGTAAAAATGAAGCAACCGCATTGGCGGAAGTCAATTTCAGTTTGCGTGTGCAACCAATTTCAAGACCGTTTGGAAACAACGTAGTAAAGTTGTTCTTCAACAAATTACCTGGAGTGCTGCTGCTGTTGGAACAGGAGTTGCTTCCCCATGCATTTTGAGTATATGTCTTAAAACCGGTACATCCGGTTGGTGTGGTGTTGTGACCACCGCAACGGGATTGGGCATAGGATAGATTGATCAATCCTACGAGAGCCAAAAGCAGGAATGCACCTTGCTTAAAAGAGTTAACTTTTGTCATACTTTTTTGTGGAGGTATTTGTATTTGGTTTTTGTTTGGTTTTCCGAATGGGACTGGCAGAATGAAGTGCAGCACTTCGTTTTGGTTGGCCTATTCGGTTTGACTTAGACAATACAAATGTAGAAAGATATCTTAATAATCCAAGTTTTTCTTACATAAATAATATTCAACTATTTAAAATAGACATTTCCAAGAATACCATAAAATGCAACTTCTCAACAATCTAATCCGTTGAAAATGAGACGTATTCAAAACAAAGAACCCGTCATTGAAAGAGCTGATAATTATCAGAAAAATCTGAAAAAAAACTTGAATTGGTTGTTTTCCGACCCTCTCCTTACAGCCTGCCTCCAAGGAAAACGGATGAGGGAGGTCTTATAAAATCACGAATAACACGACACAAAATCAATTTCACAACCAACAAACTGATCCAATCCATCCAAAAGCCCTCCATCTCCATCCCGAAGGATGGCAAAAAAAAAGACCCCGCTTTTGGCGAGGTCTTTCATATCAAATTTAAAGGAAATATCTATCTGAGCAGTGTTACATCACCCACTTTGGTTTCGGTTCTGCCATCGACATACCGGGCCCAAACCTTGTATACATAAACATCAGACTTGCAGTTATACCCTTTGTAGGTTCCATCCCATCCTTTGTTGAGGGTAGTACTTTCATAAATGAACTGGCCCCAGCGGTTGAAAATCTCCAACCGGATTTCGGTAACCCCTTCTGTAAATGGATAGAATATGTCGTTGGTTCCGTTTTCTTTATCCAGGTATCCGTCTGATCCACCGTCTGTTCTTGGTGTGAAGGCATTTGGAATGATCATCAGGTTACCTTTTTCAACGATGGCGCCGTTGTTGAGTGTATCAGAATCCACACAACCTTCTGCTGATGTAACCACCAGGGTAATGGCATAGTTGCCTGGCTGCATGTACTGATGAACCGGATCTTTTTCACGGCTTGTGCTGCCATCTCCAAAATTCCATTCATAACTCCAGCCTGCCTGAGGATAACGAACAAAGCAGTTCATTTTCTCCTCTGGAATCTTGATGGCCCGAGGTGCTTTTGGTACTGTCGTAAAGCTGGCATCCGGAATTTCAAATACCGTGATGATATTATCACGCTTCAGAATGCTTTCTCCACCTGGTCCGATTACTTTCAATGAAACGGAATACACACCTGGAGTTTCATATCGCTTGGAAGGATTCTGCTCGGAACTGGTGGTTCCGTCGCCAAAAGTCCAGAGGAAAATATTGCCGTATTTTGAATTGTTTCGGAAGGTCACTTTCAACGGTGCACAACCGGAAGTATCGGGTTCGAAATCGACAA
>DAIOVD010000159.1:0-1352 GCA_036759185.1 Catalimonadaceae bacterium
GAAAACTGAAATCCCGGCGAAGCTCTCCGCTTGGCATAAAGGTTAATGAGATCTTTGGCGATGTCTTTAACCTTCTTTTTGACTTTCTTTTTCTTGTTGTCCCATTCTTCGGAGCCCAGTTTCGAGATGCTGGGAGCCTCACCTTCTTTGCCTGAGTATTTTGAGATTTTGTGAAGCGAATGGATGCTTACGAACAGGTAATCGTTGTCGCGGTACACCAGCCTCACGGCCTCTTGCTGCCGGCCGGCCACTTCGATTTTCTCAAGGCCTGCAAAGCGACCGATACCATAATCAATGTGGGTCACAAAGTCACCGGGCTGAAGAGTTTTGAGTTCCTTCAGCGTCATGGCTTTGGACTTCGAAAATTTCTCCCGGCCCTTGTATCGATGGAAACGCTCGAAAATCTGGTGATCGGTGTAGCAGATCAGTTTGTTGTTCCGGTCTTCAAATCCTCCCCGAAGATTGGCGTAAAGACTGGTGAACTCCATCCCATGATTAATCTCGTCGAAGATGGTCTGAAGTCTCTCCAGTTGTTTCGGCGAATCGGCACTGATGATGGTTTTGTAACCCATATTGGCAAACTGCACCAACGTGGTTCCCAACATGTTGAAATCCTTGTTGAACGAAGGTTGTGACTTCGACTGAAACTCAATCACTTCCGAGCCGGACGGAGATTTGGATCCAAAATGCACCGTCTGAAAAGACGCCAGATGAGATTGGAAACGTTTTCCGTCGTCGTACAATTGAGCCGGATCGGTGATGAGACCTTTGGCCCCCAGCATTTCCATCAGATGAGCCCATTCTACCTCCACCTGGTTGTACACTTTCTGGACAGCGGCCTTCGCCATGTCGGCATCCCGGATCCAGATGCGGGTTTCCTTTGGAATGAAGGCCAGCAGGTTTTCCCGCTGTTCCAACAACATTTTCGACTGCACATTGGGCAGAATGTTCACCACCTGCAGCTTCTCGATCGACAGCTGGGTTTCGGGATGAATAAAACGGATGGATTCGATCTCGTCGTCGAGCAACTCAAAACGGACGGGATACTCGGATGCAT
The DNA here is from genome assembly GCA_036759185.1 of Catalimonadaceae bacterium. Taxonomy (GTDB): domain Bacteria; phylum Bacteroidota; class Bacteroidia; order Cytophagales; family Flexibacteraceae; genus CAMDMI01. The sequence continues at coordinate 1,058 of DAIOVD010000159.1, forward strand.
AAGAAAAGATATCAATGATAAAGCCTCTCACCGCAAACTGACCTGGCTCAAACACAAAATCGGTTTTCTCGAAATCGAACTCGTGCATGAGATCATGAAGACTATCGAAATCGAGCTTCTCACCTACCCGCACGGTCCATGAATTGGAGATGAGTGACTTCCGGTTCAATACCTTTTCGGCCAAAGCTTCGGCATAGGTGACAACCAGCACCGGCGTGTTTTCCTTATCGGACTGGCTTACGGCCGAAAGAACTTCCGCCCGTTGGAGTACATTGGCGTTGTCGATTTCCTCGTA
>DAIOVD010000159.1:1452-9706 GCA_036759185.1 Catalimonadaceae bacterium
CGGCCGAAAGAACTTCCGCCCGTTGGAGTACATTGGCGTTGTCGATTTCCTCGTAATGGTAGGCTTTTTTGTAGCTCGACGGAAAGAGCAGCACTTTGGCTTCTTTTTCCAGCAATTGCTGAAGATCATCAAGAAAGTAGGCCGCCGATTCTTTGTCTTCCAGAATAAACAGCTGGCTTTGAGGAGACTCGTGGTAACTGGCAATGGCCACAATGGCATCCAGCGAACCGGCGAGTCCTTTCAGCGAAACAGAAGTAGTCTGGTTTTTCAGCTTTTGAACCAGAATCTGAACCAAAGGATCAGACTGGTAGAGCTGGACGAGGTCTTTAACTTTCATGCAATGATATCGGTGGCAAAGGTAACCTTACCGTCCGGCATTGGGAAGTTGGAAGTAAAAATGATGTCTGAACAAATTATTCCAATTTCTTCAACATACCTTCTTCCTTTTTATTAAGCTATTTTAGATACAACTGAGTCACTACTAAAAAACATACTTCAGTTCAATCCTAGTATTAGAAATTGAAATTGGTTAAGAGATAAACTTCCAGAATATAGGGTTTCCAGTTAAAATGGGTAAAACGAAATTAGAAATGAATGATCCAAGCCTGTTTCTGTTAACCAGCTGAAAACGCTACTTTTGCGGCCCGATTGAGTGCTTTAGCCCCGTTTATGAACATTCGTTTCTCCTCTTACCTTTTGATATCCAGTCTGTTGATCTGGGTTTCCTGTTCTTCCAAAAAACCATTTCTCGCTACTGCACCCACGGCTTCATACCAGAATGCGGTGCAGCGTGTGAAAGAAGTTTCAACACTGAACATCCCGATTGAAATTTCCCTCAATGACGTGGAGAAGAAAATAAACGAACAACTGGGCTCCGTCCTTTTTGACGACAATTCACTGGACAACAACGGCGGCGACAACCTCATGATTAAGGTGACCAAGCGTATGCCGCTGGTGATCGAGCCGAAAGGAGGAAATCTGTTCAACATCAAAGTGCCGGTGAACATCTGGGCGAAAGCCGGATGGAAAGTGGAGAAATTCGGGCTATCGGTTGCGAAATATGAAGACACTCAGTTCGATCTGGACCTGAATTTCTTAACAAGACTCAGCATTGACCCAAGCTGGAAGGTAAACACCAGTACAACACCAAACGGCTATAAATGGATCAGTGAACCGAAAGTGAAAATCGGCTTTTTCGAGCTTCCGATCACCTCGATCATCGAGAAAATCATGGACCGGGAACTGCCGAATGTGGTGAAAACGGTGGACAACGAAGTCGGAAAAATCAACCTGAAACCACAGGTAGAAACCGCATGGAAAGCGGTGCAGGAACCTTTTCTGATCAACGAAGCCTACCAGGCCTGGCTCAAAGTGACGCCTCAGGACATCATGATGACGCCACTTGGAAACAAAGGACGGAATGTTCGGGTGGGAATCGGAATGACAGCCGTAACCGAAACATTCATGGGCAACAAACCGAATTCCGCTGTGATGGCCAATGTGCCTCCATTAAAAATTGTGGATAAGATGGATGAGAAATTTGAGGTTGGGATGATTACGGAAATCTCCTATCCGCAGCTGCGCAAAATTGCCTCCGACCAGACCGTAGGTAAAACCTATGAGTTTCAGGAAGGGAAGTATAAAATTAAGGTGGATAGCCTCAATATTTACGGGCATGGCGACGACATAATTGTAACGACAAACCTGTCGGGTGCTTTGAATGGAAAGGTGTATCTGAAAGGAAAACCATACTACGATGCAGCCAGTACAAGCATCAAAATAAAGGATCTGGATTACGATCTGGACACCAAAAACAAGTTGGCCAAAACAGCAGACTGGATGGCACACGGAAAATTCCTGAAACTGATGGAGCCATTTTTCAGCTTTTCAGTTGCAAGTCAGCTCGAAGAAGGAAAAAAGATGATTCAGGACAATCTGGCTGGAAACAAGATCAACAAAAACATCAACCTGGCCGGGAAGTTGAACGAACTGATTCCCGGAGCGATGTATGTAACGCCTTCCGGAATTCAGGCCATCATTACAGCGAAAGGAAAACTGGAAGTGCAGGTAGCAGGCTTTTAAGCTGAGGCCCTGTATTGATAATTGTTGTTGATCGCCAGGTATTTTTTGATGCGTTGAAACGCCATCATTTCTTCTTTGCGGATCACACCATCTGCTTCCATAATTTCTTCCAGATCATTGATCACGCTTGTGCGTTCTGTTTCTGTAAGCTTTACTTCCATCATGTAGTTTTCCAGGTAAACCATGACGTTATCGAATGGCAGTCGAAGGAAGTTCTGATAAATATCATCAACGAAACAACCGGTGTCCATTCCGGCAAACGCAGGATTCTTTTTTAATTTGGAGAGGATGATGGAAGCCTCTTTTTCCGAAAATTCTTTGTCGGCAATGGCCAGATAAAGATAGAGGTAAACAATGGCTGGATTTTCCATAGCAGGATAATTTGTTGAACGAAAGTAACACAGCGTTCAGGCCATGTTTATTCTGAAACAGGTGAAACATATGCGCCTGTAAGGTTTCAGCGAAAAGCCGATACCAGGCAGCGCATGTGTTGCTGTTCTTGTCACAGAATTAATGCCCTTACGCCAAACGAAAAAATGGGTTTCGAAAAGGTAAAAAAAATCCTTCTTCTACTCTGGAGATCCTTTCCTGTACAGCTCATGTTCACCAATCTGAAGAAGAATCAGGTGATCGTTTGCTTCTGGATTTTTCTTTTTGGTTTTATTCTTTTCGATTGGGGAAAACTCTTTGGTATTCCATACCTGTTCCTCGATCCGGAATACCATGGTCAGGTGAACGCCCGGAGTTTGTTCATAATGGGACTTGCGTTTGGCATTTTCAATACTTCCTTTCAAATCACCTGCTACATTCTCGACTCGGAACGATATCGTTTTCTGGCCGGAATCCGCAATGCCATTTACAAATTCACCCTTAACAACAGCATCCTTCCTGCCTTGTATCTGGTTTGTTTTTCATGGAAGTTCCTGAGCTTTCAGTTGGAAAGGGGGCTGGAAGATAAAAAAGAAGCAGTACTGGAATGTCTTGCTTTTACGGGGGGATTCCTGTGGATTTTCTTCCTCACCTTTTTGTATTTCCGGATTTCCCAAAGTACTCCCTTACGGAAACTTTCCCGCAGCATAGACAAAAGGTTACGGAACCTGAGCTTTTACAGGCTTTCCCTCATGAAACGCATTCGTAGTTTGCGTGGAAGCAGCCCAAAAATCGGGTACTTTTTCAGTTCCGGGTTCAAGGTTTCAGAAGTGAAAGAGCCCCAACAAGGACAACGACTGGTTAAATTGTCAGACAGCTTCAGCTCCAATCACCTGGCAGCAGTCATTCTGGAGCTGGGAACGATTTTCCTTTTGTTTGTCCTGGGTATATTCAGCGGAGCTGCCATATTTCAGATTCCTGCCGGGGCCAGTATTTTCCTGTTTTTCGGATTCATTCTCATGTTCATTGGTGCCATCAGTTACTGGCTGCGTGGATGGAGTATTTCACTTTTTATTGGTTTCGCATTCCTCCTTAACTTCCTCTATTCATCCGGAATTCTGGACCGGAACTACCATGCCTTTGGAATCAATTACCAAAAGAAAGTTCCTTATAACAACCAGCAATTCCGGAAAATGACGAATCCGGGCGTGTACGTTGAAGATTCATTAAAAACCATAGGAATTCTGAACCGGTGGAAAGTGAAAACCGGACAGGAAAAACCCAAGATGATTTTCATTTGTACAAGCGGTGGCGGAATCAGGGCAGCTACCTGGACAATGCGCACTCTTCAGTTTGCCGACAGCAGTCTGAACAGTTCGTTACTTGAGCAATCGGTTCTGATCACCGGAGCTTCAGGTGGATTACTTGGGGCAGCGTATTACCGGGAACTGTTTCTGCAGAGCAAAATCCAGAAAGATGTGGATTACTACGAGCGGAAATACATCGACAACATTTCCAAAGACATCCTCAATCCTGTCGTCTTCTCTCTCATTTCCAATGATATCCTCATCCGGGTAAAAACCTACCATGACGGAAAGTACACCTATAATTCAGACAGAGGACTGGTCTTTGAGCAGACACTTCACCAGAATCTGAACAACGCCCTCAACAAGAAAATCTACCATTACAAAAATCCGGAAAGAGAAGGATTGATCCCAATGCTGATAATAGCCCCGGTGATTGTGAACGACGGTCGTCGACTATATATCTCACCTCAACCCATCTCGTACATGACCTGGGATAAAAACAATTGCAACTCCACACCCGATTACAAGCTACTGAGAGGCATTGAGATGAGTCGTTTTTTTGACTCCTGTGATGCCAGCCGGCTGGGAATCGGATCGGCCTTGCGGATGAACGCCACCTTTCCATATATCACACCCAATGTTGATCTTCCCACGATTCCGTCCATTGAAGTGATGGATGGAGGACTGAGTGACAATTTCGGAGTGAGTGATGCTCTTCGGTTTATCCATACATTCAAACCCTGGATCGAGCAGGAAACAGACGGAATCGTAATGGTTTGCATTCGTGATACTCCAAAAGAAAGGCCATTTCGGAAACGAAACAATGATTCATGGTTTTCGAGAATTATGAATCCTGTGGGGTCGGTTTACGCCAACTGGGCCCGCAACCAGGACAACAACAATGATATGCAGGAAGAATACCTCACGCATTCTCTCAATGTTCCGCTGGATGTGGTTAATTTCCAATACCTGGCAGCCAACGAGCTGGATGACAAAGCGGACGAATCAAAATCAGAAAACCGTGCCTCTCTTTCCTGGCATCTCACTACTTTTGAAAAACAAAGCATCGAATCGGCCATTCTCAATCCGCAGAATACCGAAGCTCTTGCCAAACTGAAAAAACTGATCCGACCTTCCAACCACAACCTTGCAACGATTCCTTAGTGCCGACACATTTCTGGAAGCAGGCTGCGATGAAGCCGGACGGGGTCCTTTGGCTGGTCCGGTGCTGGCAGCTGCTGTGATTTTACCCCGTGACTTTGATCTTCCCGGACTCAATGACTCCAAAAAACTGGATGAAAAAACCCGGTTTGAACTGGAGCCGGAAATCCGGAAACAGGCACTGGCATACGGAATTGCACAGTGCAGTCCGGCCGAAATCGATCAGTACAACATTCTCAATGCATCCATTCTGGCCATGCACCGGGCTCTGGATCAGCTTTCAATGAAGCCAGACCTAATTCTGGTGGATGGAAACCGGTTTAAAAACTATCCCTTCATTCCGCACCAATGTGTGGTCAAAGGTGATTCTAAATTTGCATCCATTGCAGCGGCTTCGATTCTGGCTAAAAATGAACGGGACCGGATCATGGTGAAACTGGCGGAACTCTATCCGGGATACGGCTGGGAACGAAATATGGCCTACCCGACACCGGAACATCGAAAAGCATTGCTGAAACTGGGTCCGACTCCCGAACACAGGGTTTCATTCAAACTAAAAAATCAAAACCCGGATTAATTGAGGGCTACCGGTCTTCTCCGGAAAAAGGCGATCCCAAGAACAAAAAAAATCACCAGGACCAGGGCTGAAATACGCATATTTCCTGTAAGCTGGTTGGTGATACCGAAGGCGAACGTTCCGAACACAATCGAGAATTTTTCCAGAAGATCATAGAATCCATACAGGACGGATTTACCATGTTCGTCTTTCGGAAGATAATGAGTAAACGTACTCCTGAGCATCGACTGGCTTCCTCCCATAACCAATCCGACCAACGCAGCCACGGCAAAAAACTGATTATCCGTCTGCACAAAATAGGCTGCAATACAGACGCCAATCCACAGAAAACAGGCCAGAATCAATGTGCCGATGGGTTGTAAACCGGTTGATACCCGGGCAAAAAGGATGGAACCACCAATCGCAACCAATTGAAGAATGAGGATGGTGGCGATGAGTTTCTCTGAGGACATCTTCAGTTCAGCTTCCCCAAATATGGCAGCCAGGTACATGATGGTTTGTACACCCATGTTCATGAAAAAGAACCCGGCCAGATAACGTGCGAGTCCTGGAATCCGGCCGGAAATCTGAAAACCCGAAACCACCCGCAGCCAGACGGGACGAAACTCAAAAAAAAGTCCCCGTCCTTTCTCTGAGCTGGGTAAACCAGAAACAGCTTTCAGCCCAAAACCAAACCACCAGAGGCCGGTAAGGACAAATCCGATGCGACAGATTTCACCCATATCCAGTTTTACGACCGGAACAAAAAGGGGCAGAAGGATGATGATCAGCAAGAGAACAGAACCAATGTAACCCATGGCAAATCCTCGGGCACTGACTCTATCATACAAATCGGAGCTGACGATTTCGGGAAGAAATGAATTGTAAAACACAATCGAACTGCTGAATCCGAACGCAGCCAGAACAAACATGAGCATGCCGAATTCCAGGTTTCCCTTCACAAAAAAGAACATGGCAGCACAGCAGAAAGAACCAAGTAAACAGAAAAACAGGAGAAATCGCCTCCTGTATCCACTCACATCGGCATAGGCCGAAAGAAGGGGGCTTGTTAATCCGGCCAGCAGAAACGAAAACGAAACGGCGTACGAAAACAAGGCCGAGTTGGGCATCGAAAGTCCGGCAAACTCAATCTGACTTCCTCCCTGCTCATTCACAGCCACCATGTTGAAGTAGACAGGAAACAAGGTCGAAGTGATGATGAGGGAATAAACCGAATTAGCCCAGTCGTACATACACCAGGAGCGAATGACGGACGGGCTGTTCTTCATAAAAACCGGACCCGAAGGCATTACTTTATCAACTCAGAATAGGTGTCTGTATTCTGAGGATCCAGAAAAAGAAGAAGATTGTACGCTTCCTGCTTCTGCTCTGGTTTGGTGGCCTCCTTCAATACTTTCACGAATTCAGGTGCTTTCATATCAATGAAAGTTTTCACAAATATGGAAGTCGGCCTTTGCTCAAATGCCACCTTCAATCTTCGAAGAACTTCCAAAAGAATGGGACGAGTGTCTTCTGGTTTGTCAGAATAGGTATCCAGTCCCTTGCGATGGTATTCGTACAATGATTCCCGGAACGAAGCGAATTGCTGTGACATCAGATTTTCCAGCAGAAAATACCGGGTATTGGTTCCGTCAAACTGATTCCAGCCTTTCAATCCACCCTGTGTTGCATTTTGCCCGACCTGTTGTGCCAGCTGATAGTAGTTTTTACCACCGAGTTTCGAGAAACTGTCGTAATCCAGTCCAATGATGATATACGCATAATAGGCCAGGAGTGAGGTGAGATTGTTTGAAAATGTTCCTGGCTGAAAATCAAGTGGCTGTCCTTCGACATATTGAAACCCCCATTCCTTATCCAGAAAATTGAGAAGCTTGGTTTCATAGCTTGTACCATAAACCGGACGGCTGGCGATGATTTGTGCAGTTGCGGTGTAATTTCCAACGGTCCCGCTCAAACTAAGGGCAATGGTGCATTTGATCCGTTCTTCTGTTTTGAAATTGTCGTTGGTCCATCGGCGTTGGTTCATAAAATCCTTGATGGCCCTTTTCATATCGGTCAGCACCCTCGGATCAACACTTTGAACACCTGCGGCATTCAGGTTGATTTCGCAAAGAAGTTCCTGAGAATGACCTTTGAAAGAAGGCAACAGGAATACGAATGCCAACAGACTACAGATTCTGAATTTGCTGAACCACAAAGTGGGTAATGTCATGAGCAACGTCTTTTTTAGATTTTGTTTCAAATGGATGGGCGATACCGTCCGCCGAAATGAGGGTGATTTTATTTGTATCCAGAGCAAAACCTGCCCCGGAATCGTTGAGCGAATTTAGCACAATCGCATCCAGATTTTTCCGGATTCGTTTGGCATGTGCATTTTCGAGTTCGTTTTCAGTTTCGAGGGCGAATCCAAGAATAAACTGACCGGCCCTTTTCTTTGCTCCCAGAGTGGCGGCGATGTCCGGGTTTTTCACCAGCTCGATGGAAAGATGGTCCCCAGATTTTTTGATTTTCTGTTCCGATACCTGAGCCGGACGATAATCCGCCACAGCAGCCGCCAGCACTACAACATCCGATTGGCTGAAGTTTGACTCGCTGGCTTCGAGCATTTCAAGAGCCGATTTCACGTGAATGATAGTCGCACCTGCAGGCAACAGGTTTTTATCAACAGGGCCGGCCACGATTGTAACTCCGGCACCCATTTCAAGAAAAGAACGGGCGATTTCGGCCCCCATTTTCCCGGTCGAATGATTGGAAATAA
>DAIOVD010000160.1:0-9671 GCA_036759185.1 Catalimonadaceae bacterium
AGTCACGTTCCGGGATGGTGAACAATTCCGGAAAAAAGGTGGCCAGCAACAACCTGCATGTACTGTCGCCGGAATTTACCATGTTGATTTCGGCTGCACTTGGAGCGAAGGAAGTAAACTCTTGCATGGGTCGTGTGGTCGCAGCTCCAACGGCAGGCGCCTCCGGAATTCTGCCGGGTGTACTCACAACTGCTCAAAAAATTCACAACCTCAGTGACAGGACGGTTCACGAAGGATTACTTGTTGCGTCCGGTATCGCTTTAATCATTGAACACAACGCTTCTTTGTCAGGAGCAGTGGGCGGTTGCCAGGCCGAAACCGGTTCTGCCGCCTGCATGGCGTCGGGTGCGCTGGTTTATATGTTGGGGGGTGATCCGCAACAAGTGTTCAATTCTGTTGGAATCGTCATTCAATGTATGCTGGGCCTGATCTGTGATCCGGTCGCCGGACTGGTCGAAGTCCCCTGCATCGTCCGGAATGCCTCAGCTGCATCCATTGCCTATGCTGCTGCACAAATGGCCTTATCTCATGTAGATGCTGTAATTCCGGTGGATGAATGTGTAAAAGCCCTTGGTGAAGTGGGCCAGAATATGGAAACCATTTACAAAGAAACCGCTCTCGGCGGACTTGCTGCCACCACCACAGGAAAAGCCATTGCCAAACGTGTCCTCATTCAGGACATCGAAATGCTCGATTCCTGATCGGAACACATTACACTTTTCTTGTGAAGACCGATGCGTTTCCGGACTTGTCGGTCACCTTCAGTTTGAATTCGCCTTTCATCGGCAATTGTTCCGGCCATGGTTCCGCATAAATCAGGTGTTTCTTTTTATCCCAGACCATCAGCACCCAATCGCCGTTAATGGTGGCTTCTATTTTATCGATACCCGAAAGGTTGTCGTAAATATTGAATTTGGCCCAGGATGAATTGCAGACACCCATCCGGATAACCGGGCCTGTACTGTCTTTCAGAATCTTGAAATTCCCCAGGTATTTGGAATTGAAAAACAAATTCTGCTCCCGGCAATCGGAAAATAAGGACTTATTAAACACACCGGAAAGGGCCTCTGCATAACCACGATACTGCAAAGGTTGCTCCGACTTGCAGCCACCACAAGGCAGACTGATCGTCATATAATCGGCAAGAGGAATGAGGGAATTCGACAGCTGCTTCACCCCGTTTTCCATCGTGGCCGATTCCAGATAAAGTGTATCGAAGAGGACAGTTTCTTTTATGGTTACCCCCAGTTGAGGAAGGGGAAGAATGTGGTTTTGTCCGGGTGAAAGCGCCCCAATAAACGAATACACTTCTTTGAGTTTATCGGCACCTTTGGCCGAATCGGGCAATCCTTTTCGTAAATCATACAGAAAAACCAGTTCCTGATCATCGCGGTAGGCAGCCGGAATACGGACAGTCTGTCCTTTCAAAAACAAATCCAGCTGGTTCTGAAGGCCGGTTTCACCATTTGCTTTGATGATGAGGGTATTGTCGGTGATGTCGTGTTTGAGGCGGGTGGCTTTTCGTGCGAGAACATCTGTATCAGGTTCTGGTTTGGACGAACCTGCCAGTTTGATGCGGCAGATGCGTTTGTTTCCGTGCACATCCCAAAGCACGATTTCCAGATTTCCTGTGATTCCGTCCGGAAGGCGGATACGTCCCCGTTGCAATTCGGGCGTATTGCGGGTTTGAAAGTAGCCGTCCGGACTGTAGAGCTTTTGAAACTTCTCGGCAGTAAGACGGAAATTGCGGTAGTTGATCAGCTGGTTGATGTGATTGGTTTTGGCCATCGGGAACTGGTTCATGTTGTGGTAGTACACCAGATTTCCATCCAGAAACATTTCGATGCAGAAAATTCCTCCGTTCGATGTTCCGTTGCTGATCCGGTCCCGGGCTTTGATTTCCAGGCCAACTGTGCCGCTGACTTTTGGGGTTTCGAGGGCGATGAATTCCTTACCTGCTTCTCTCACCAATACTTCCTTCCGGTCAAATTTCCCGTTGATGCGGGCATCGGTTTCAAGCGGAACAAGTGCCAGGCGGTCAACCAACGGATTGAGAACATCTTTCACTTCAGGAAAACCAAATGAAAGCGGATTGTACACCATCCCCGATGTATCCCGGATTTCAAAATGAAGGTGCGGCCCCCGACTGCTGCCGGTGTTACCCGAAATTCCGATGGTGTCGCCTTGTTTCACTTTGAACATTCCCTTTCGCATGGAGACTTCCACTTCAAAAGAACGCTGCTCGTACTGCAGTTTTTTCACCACAGAATGAAAGGGTTCGCTCAGTTTTTCCAGGTGGGCGTACACAGTAACAAAACCATCAGGATGGGTCACAAACATCGTATTTCCATACCCCTCCCCTGCCATAGAGACTTTGCTGACGTATCCTTCTTTGGCTGCGAGAACAGGCAATCCTGAAGCCCAGCCTGTACGCACATCGAGTCCGCCATGGAAATGGTTGGAGCGTAGTTCGCCCATATTTCCGGTCAATGAGGCAGGCGTTCCGGGTTTAATCGGAAACAGAAAGCCCCCTTTTTTTGAAAGCGGTTTCTGTGCGAACACCGACAAGGCTGTCAGATAAAACAAAAAAGAAAGAACCCCAAAAAGGAAAGACCGAAACCCGGGAAGCTGTGTCATGTTGGTTGTTTGCGGACCTTAACGAATGGAAAAATCAAACATTTTCCGATCCTGAAGATATCCTTCCAGACGGTCCCCAATTTCAACTTTTCCCACTCCTGCCGGTGTACCTGTGAAGACCAGGTCGCCGGGTTTTACCGTAAAATACGTAGAGATGAATACCAGAATTTCGGTGATGGTAAACAGCATTAACGAGGTATCACCCGTTTGCCGGCGGACGCCGTTCACATCCAGATGGAATCCCAGATGACCCAGGTCTTCGAATTGAGATTTCGGAATAAATTCGGACACAGGCGCTGACTGATTAAAGGCCTTGGCAATTTCCCAGGGAAGTCCTTTTTCTTTCAGACGGGACTGAATATCACGGGCGGTAAAATCAATACCCAGACCAATGGAATCGAAATAATTTCCTGCCAGATTGGGCTGTATGTATTTGCCTTCCTTGCTGATTTTCAGGACCAGTTCCGTTTCAAAATGCATGTCTTTTGTGAACTCCGGATGGTAGACCGGCTCGTTGTTTTTGACGAGGGCGGTTTCCGGTTTCATAAAGATGACCGGCTGATCCGGCTTTTCATTGGCCAGCTCTTTGATGTGGTCAACGTAGTTTCTACCTACACAAAATATTTTCATACGATTCGGATGGCAAAATTATTTCTATGTTTGGGCATCTCAAACACTAATTTTGCCGTAACTAAAAGAAACGCAAAGAATGCATGAATAAAATAAACAGAGGAATATTGAGGGCCACATTCGCATTGACATTTGGATTTGGATGCGCCTCCCACTACCGGATTGAACTACCGGTGACCGAAACCTGCGACACAACCATCAAATACACATACGAATCCGTCGATCCCATTTTCATCGAGGGCGATTGTGCCGGCTGCCACTATGATGGCGGAGATCTTCCACACATTGAAGACAGCGCCACCTATCGTGCCTACATTCGAAGCAACAAGGAAAAGTTCCTGAAAGCCATCAATTTTCTGCCACCGAATCCAATGCCTAAAGGAGGCACCGCCATTCCTGCAGAAAAAGTGGCAATTATTGAAAAGTGGATTTGCCAGGGAATGAAATAAACCAAACCGCATCAAACATGACTTTTAAACACATTATTGCCATCTGTTTTACCGTCCTTACCAGCCAGGCATATGCTCAGGACGATTTATTGAATATGATGGATTCGGCCCCTTCCAAACCGGAGCCGGTAAAAGCGACCTTTAAAACAACCCGTGTACTGAACGGACACAGCATTGAACAGGTGGCATCCCGTCACCTTGATTTCCGGATCAATCACCGTTTTGGATTACTAAACTCCGGGTACGATCAGTTTTACGGGCTTGATTATGCCCGTATCCGTCTGTCTCTGGAATATGGGATCAACGACTGGGCCATGATTGGCATTGGCCGGAACAACCTGGGTCGCAAAGCCTGGGATTACTTTGCCAAGTTCCGCGTTCTGAGGCAGACGAAGGACAACTCCATCCCGCTGTCGGTTTCCTTGCTGGGAACTGCGGCTGTTGACATTACGAAAATTGCCAATTCCACCTCACATACCGACCGGACAACATACACTTCGCAGATTCTGCTGGCCCGGAAGTTTACAGAGGGGATCTCAATACAGCTTACGCCTACGTACATTCACCGGAATCAGGTGGAGACTCCCGACCTTAACAACGATGTTTTTGCTCTTGGAATCGGTGGCCGGTTTAAAATTTCAAGGAGAACGTCGTTTAATGTGGAGTATTTCTATGTGATGGATCCGAAAAAAGTGACCAACGATAAATTGCAGAACAGCCTGAGTGTGGGTTTTGACATTGAAACCGGAGGCCACGTGTTCCAGCTGCATTTTACCAATTCACTTGGCCTGATTGAAAAGGACTTTATTGCAGGCACCACCAACCGCTGGGACAAAGGCCAGATCGGTTACGGCTTCAACATCTCCCGGACGTTTAGTTTCCGGTAATGATCAAACAAAAAAACAACATCAAAAGCCCCCGGGAAACCGGGGGCTTTTTTATTTTCAGTAAGGAGTTTCCGGACGTCCTGGAATAAGTCAATGTTTTCAAGGCATGTACTACCTGATTACTGTTTCCTGATTACTGTTTCCTGAATACTGATTACTGAATACTGTTTCCTGATTACTATTTACTACCTACTATTTACTATCTACTATCTACTCCCAGCCAGGCAGCGTTTGGGGCAGATGTTGCGTAAGTGCTTTTGGAATCCTGTGACCAATCGCTACCTAACCTATCCCCAGACTTTCTGAAATATGCACAAAATCGTTTTTGCATTCTTTCTTTTTTCTCTCTCCAGTCGGCTGTTAATGGCCCAGGAAACGCAAATTAAAGGCTTTGCTGATGTACAGACTGGTGCCTTCGAGGATCATGAAAAGAAGACGTCCCATGGATTCGGACTCGGGCAGCTGGATTTATTCACCACCTCCCAGATTGATGAAAAAACAACATTTCTCTCTGAAGTTGTTTTTGAGGGAGAAGCGTCTGGTGAAACAGCAGTCGATATCGAGCGGTTGATTATACGACGGTACATCACCGATTACCTCAATATATCGGCAGGAAAACTGCACACCCCGATCGGATACTGGAGCAATGCTTATCACCACGGAACATTGATCCAACCCACCATCAGCCGGCCCGATGCGGTACAGTTTGAAGACCATGGTGGCTCATTACCCATTCACCAGGTGGGAATTCAGTTTGATGGCTCCGGAATTTCAAAGGCCGGATTTTATTACAACCTCATGCTAAGCAATGGTTTGAGTAAGGGAAATGTGAATACAGGGCTCTACACCAATCCAATGGCCCTTACATTTCAAATAGGAATTGAACCAGTCGACAACCTGAAATTTTTCGCTGGTTGCTACTTCAACCAAATGAAAGCTGGAAATTCAACCTATCAGGGTGTCATCCTTCCCCGGAATACCAACTACACCATGCCCAATGCCGGGATGGCCTACCTGGGAAAGAATTTCGAAGTGATTGCTGAAGCCTTCAATATAATGACCAAAATGGATTCCATTGGTCGCTATCAGGCATGGAAAGGCTTCTTATACGCCGGATTTACCCGGTACAGGGTTATGCCCTATGCGGTTCTCAATGTGGCTCAATTCGATAAAGGAAACCAATATTTTATTCCTCAGAATCTGGTTGGCGGCATTTTAGGAGTGCGGTATAAATTCAGTTCTACTTCCCTACTCAAACTTGAGTTTGCTGCCAACCAGCTGGACCATCTCTCGTCGCCGGCTCAGGAAGAAATGCATTTTCTGAATGCACGATCGGTCACCCTTCAATATTCCATTGGATTTTAAACGTATTTTTTACCACCATGAAACATACGCTTTCCCTTTTTATACTTCTCAGTACCGGCTTTTTGCTGAACAGTTCGACTCCGAAAGAGATGCAGGGTTCTGAGATTGTGGTGGTACTGAATCCAAACAATCCGGTCACGAGCATGACAGCCGGAGAAGTGAAGCTTATGTGGCTCAGGAAAATCAAAAAACGCTGGCCACAATTGAAAAAGAACATCAAGCCAGTAGACCGAAGCCATTCCTGCACAGAGCGGGATCAGTTTTACAACAAAATCCTGGATATGTCGGCCGATGAAGTAGAGACCTACTTTATCCAGAAGCAATACCAGAATGCGGAAAAACCGCCGGAAAAATTCTCCTCAGAAAAAGAAGTGATCGATTTTGTGAGTAATGAACCGGGGGCCATCGGATTTGTGAGTTCAGCCGTTGCACATGCCAGCAAAGACCGGGTACGCATCGTTTTTAGTTTTTAACAGGAGATGAAATTGAAACAGAAAATAAGATCGATTTCAGGCTGGTTGCTTGCCAGCTATGGGGCAATCATTATCATTTCCTTTCTGGGCTCCATCATCTGCATTTTCACCATCCGGTCGTTCATTAATCTTGACCGTACCCTTGTGAAAGTGGAAACTCCTGCCATCGAGAAACTTTCCAGGCTGAAGAGCTTCACGGAAGATTTAAAAAAACTCAGCTCCATTTACGTTTATCAGAATAACCTGGACGATAAATATACAATGACCGAGCTGGCAAATAAGGAATACCCTGCTTTGTTGACGGAACTGGAGAGCGCCAGCAAAGCCTGGGATATTGAAAATCAAAAAGAGACCTATTTAAAATTTAACCAACTGGCCCATTCGTATCTGGAAGATGTCCACTTATTGATGCAGACACTTAATACATTGGAGGACTACAACAATGACGAAAAGGTGGATGTTGCAATCTGGATTCTGGATAAGAAAATCATGGGGAAAAGCTATGATATTTCAATTCTACTTTCTCAGATTATTAAGGACAAACAGGCATTTACGGATGATGTCCAAAGCAAAAAAGAACGAGCATTTCTCATTCTGGTTGTGGTACTTATGGTTTCACTTGCTGTGATTGTGGGCATCAGTTTTGCTATAATGCGATTTTCGAAAAGCCTTATTCTGAATCTGATTGGCAATGTAAACCAGATTGTGGTGAAACTGGGAGAAGGAGAAATACCGGAGAATCCTCAAACATCGGATCTGAATGAAATCAACCTTTTGAATGAAGCCATCAACAGCCTTGTTCTGGGTACGAAAAACAAAATCGAGTTTGCCCAGAACATCGGGAAAGGCAAATACGATGCACCATTTGAAATTCTTGGCGAAAACGACATTTTGGGCAAGGCCCTTCAGAAAATGTCGGGTAGTCTGAAAGAAAATGAGAACATTATTCTGGACAAAAACCGAAAAATTACAGACAGTATCAATTATTCGCAGAGGATTCAAAACTCCCTCTTACCAACTGAAAAAAGGATGATGGCTTCCTTCCCGGAACTATTTATGATTTTCAAGCCCCGGGATATTGTGAGTGGAGATTTTCCGTATTTCTATGAAGAAGGCAACCATCAGTATATAGCCATTGTTGACTGCACCGGCCACGGAGTACCAGGTGCGTTGATGAGTTTTGTCGGATACTTCATTCTGGATCAGATCATGAGCGAAAACGACCATACCCGTTCTGCTTCTGATCTGCTCGAGCTGTTTAACATGCGAATCCAAAAGGCTTTGAGACAAGATGCCCGGAGCGACAGTATGGATGATGGTATGGACATGGCCCTGTGCAAACTGAATAAACAAACGTTGGAACTCGAATTTGCCGGAGCCCGCCGGCCACTATATGTGGTATCAGAAGGGCATTTTAAAGAAATTAAAGGAGATAAATTTCCGATCGGCGGGATTTCATTTGATATGCGGGCACCGTTTGTAAATCACCGCTTCCAGATGGCAGAGGGTGACCGGGTTTTTATGAACAGCGATGGATTGCCAGATCAGTTTGGAGGAAAAGATGGAAACCAGAAATTTCTTAGTAAACGGGTAAGGGCCATCATCGAGTCAAATAAGTCGATCTCAATGGATGAAATGAAAGCCGTTTTTGAAGATGAATTCTACAAATGGATGGGTCCAACCAAACAAATTGACGACATATTGATTTTAGGATTCTGCATCAATCCTCCCGCTTTTGATTCGCAGACCTCGTCACAGTTGATGGCATGACGCAACTTCACCCAGACGGCAATTGCTGAGTCGTCTCTTTAAAATTGGATATCACGTTTTCCGTCCTGGCGAGATGGCCGATTTAAAAGCACTTACTCTCCTTTTGCACCAAGGCTTATTTGAAAACCGAACGTTCAACCTGACACTAAACCGACCACTTTGCCAAACAACTATTTTAAGCCGATTTTTTGCTTGTCATCAAAGTATATTTCAATTTCAGTTATTGCATTAGCAAGTCCGTTTTCATCTCTGATCTGTTGTCCAATTGCTGCAACATTACTCTTAATCTCGTCTTTTTGGACATTTTGAATGGCTGAAATAAGCTTGTCTGTTGAAAGTGATTTAACTGGCATATGAACTCCCAACTTCTTACGTTCTACTATTTTCCCCCAGGTTGGTTGGTCTGTATAAAAGGAAACAATGATTACTGGCAAACTGTGTCTCAGCATTGTTGCCAATGTTCCGGCTCCTCCATGAAAAACACCTAATTTACATTGTGGCAAAATAGTCTCGTGATTTACATACTTCGCAACAAATAAGTTGCTGTGTTTTGGTAAATCGTCGAACTGCGACCAGCCTGTGCAAAACAAAATTCGTTCATTGGTTTTCTCTAAAACCTCTTCTAAGATTCCAGAAATTCTCTCTGTATTTCCAACACCATTGCTTCCGAAGCCAATATAAATTGGTTTGTCACCATCAGATAACCATTCTGAAAGTTCTCTTGTTGTTTGGTCTAAAAAATGAGTGTCTCTTTTGTGCTCTGGAATATTTATAAACCCAGTTATTTTATGGTGGGTATCCCAGTCTTTGGGTTGTGAAATTAAGGACTGACTTAAACAGTATAAGTCCAATATTTTTTGCTTGTCCAGATACGTCACCAAATTCTCTCTCAACTCAGGCAAACCAAGTTCCATTCTATACTCGTTGGTATCCTGTTTGACAAAACTCCAAAAGAAACCTTGCGCTATTTTGTAAGTAAGTCTGTTATACCAGGGAAAGTTGAAAAAGTCAAAGTCGCCCAATGGAAACTCAGTCGTTGGAACAACTGGTGGCATAAAATAGGTTAATGCAACTTTTTTATTTTGCTTCTCGGCAATGGCACTTACAATAGGAAGTGTCATGGAGTTGGCAATGATATAATCAACTTTTGAGATGGCTTGATGATAACTTTTCCTCAATGGATCTCTATTGTCGTGAAGCACTTTGAAGTAATACTTCATTAATTTTATTGAGTTCTCTGTTTGCAAAATCCGTTGTCCTTCCTTTGAGTTCATCATTGTTTCGGCATTTCCCCAAAGCGGTTCAAATTTTACTCCAAATCCTTCAACAAAATCTTTAAAATCTTCTGTTGCAGAAAGGATAACCTTATGTCCCTTCTCCATCAGTCCGAGAGCCAATGCAACATAAGGTTGTAAATCTCCACGGGTTCCGTATGTAAATATTCCGACGTTCATCTAAAG
>DAIOVD010000161.1:0-9392 GCA_036759185.1 Catalimonadaceae bacterium
GCTTCGGTGATGGTTTTTCCCATTTCTTCCACCATGGCAACCGAAAGGAATTCAACATCGGTTTCAATCTGACGGGCCAGATTTTCAAGAATGGACAGCCGGAAATCGAGTGTCTGGGATTTCCAGTACGAAAATGCTCTGGCCGAATTTTCTAATTTCCGGTTTAGTTCTGAAGTGGTGAGAGGCTGGAATTCAGCCAGTATTTCAAGAGTATACGGATTGGTGCTGATAAACATCAAAGTGGTGAGGTAGGCTGTGTTGGAAGGATTTCAAAATCATTCAGTTTGTCCAGTTCGAGGATGGTTTCAGTTCCGTCTTCGCTTCGTTTGAACACGGGTTTGAATTTCGCATTCCATACAATGGAGCTGTAATGGAATGATGTCCTGCTGTACACGATCTGGGAAAAGGTGGTGTCAAATCCTTTGATATTCACCAGAATTTCCGCCTCATATTCCTGCATCATTTCCGGTGTGAATTCAGACATGGGGCTGTTTTCGTTTATGGGGTGCACCACGGTCCAGGATAGAGCCAGGGCATTGACAATTTTTCTTTCCAGATCGAGGTTGAAGTATTTGCGCACATAATTTTGTCCTTCATAAACCACAAGGCTCAGCAGAACCTGGGCTTCTACATCCGCCAGGTCATTGGTTTTACTGTTCGCCAGCCGAAACATCAGTGCCTTTCCGTTCTGGTAAGGCGCAATGAGGGCATTGTCGCTGAAAAGAAGGTGAGCAACAGGTCTGGCAAACCGTCCGTACATGAGGCCGGTGACAATGGCAAACGAAAGCAAACCGGTCAATGCTTCCAGTGATGCAATGATGTTGGGTAATAGTCCGACTGGATTTGTCCGGCCATAACCAACAGTGGTGATGGTTTGGGCCGAAAAAAAGAAAGCTTCCTGAAACGAATCCCAGCGGCTTTCTCCAAGCGTTCCCATAAACTGATCCATACCAATGAAGTAATAGAGAATCGCGAAAAACAGATTCATTACGATGTAAAAGCCGATGATAAGTGGAATGAAATACCGCCATTTCATGGTGATGAGCTCATGTGAGGCACTCAGGTTGAGCCAGTTGTGGCGACCTGTACGGGTGACATTGAACCGGCCGTTGCTCTCCAGCAAACGACTGCTTTGAATGCCAACCTGGTTACTTAAGCCGGAATCGGCAAATTCTTTGGCATTGAGCCTCAGGCGACTGAATACATTACGGGTCATGGCAAGTCAGAATTATTCGGGTAGGAAAGTACGCGGACGGTCACCGGCAACCGGGGATGAAACAGTATCAGATTCTGACGAAGTTCTTCTCTGGTTTTCGGAGTGAAGGCGTAAAAATCGATGGTATCTCTGGAACAGACAACATTATGTGGCATCACCCACCGTTCTACCCTGTGCCATTCCGGACTGTCCAGATGTTTGCCATATCCAATGGCCATTGTCATATTTTTTTGTTTACAAACCCGTGCCACACCTTCTGCTGAATAGATGTTTTTGAGTTTGAGCCAGGCTATGTCCAGGTCGGCCAGTCCCCAGAGATCAAGCACTTTTGCATCGCTGTAATAGGCAACGGCTCCAATATCGATGGCCCCTACGGTTTCATTATTGTAATAAGATTTGACAAACCGGGCCATTTGAACCTGCTGGTCATATATATTAACCATTGCCCTTGTGCCAACCACATAGCTGTCGACAGAACGATACAATGGACTGATGATCAATGCGAGGTACAGAATTGACTGCACCGGTGAGGCAAACAGAATTTGCCTGAGAGAGTCAAAACTGACGGTTACGTTTGTCTGGCAGGTTGTTTTCCAGAATGCCACCCAGGCCAGAGCCATCAGGTAAGCTTCGTATCGATACACATGGTTGTACCGGGCCAGAACGAAA
Organism: Catalimonadaceae bacterium; assembly: GCA_036759185.1. Lineage (GTDB taxonomy): Bacteria > Bacteroidota > Bacteroidia > Cytophagales > Flexibacteraceae > CAMDMI01. The sequence continues at coordinate 1,886 of DAIOVD010000161.1, forward strand.
TGAACAATACTGATGCCCAGCACAATTCCAAGCCAGGTTTTGTTTTCGTTCCGCTTCGAATCCGGCGAAGACCATAGAAAATACAGAACCAGCATGGCGACTATGGCATGTGGGTGATTGGCTGCCTTCGATATCCAGGACAGCAAATAACCGTAGAAGTCTTTTGTTTCCTGAATGTTCATGGTGTATCCCTTCAGAATCAGGGAATTGGGCAGGAAAAACCAGCCTTGCGCCATTGAATAGAAACCCAGCCAGCAGACCGGAATCAGCATTCCGGTCCCCAGGAAAAAGCCTTTCTGGTACTCTTTGTTTTTCCACAACCAGAGAATGAGCAATCCTCCTTCGAACAATCCTTCGTATCGAATTCCGGCAAGGATTGCTCCCATCAGAATAAGTTTAATGAATGATAGAGAAGCTGGTTTTTCAATCACTTGCTGGAGACAATACAGGGCAATCCAGGTATGAAGAATGTGCTCCATACTTCCAAAAAGCAGGACAGGCACCGGCATGAAATAAAAGGCACCCATCAGCAAAAACCAGGTTTGCCACCGGTTCATATTCCAGGTTTTTGCCCGGGCTGAAAGCCAGAGAAAAAGTCCTGCCAAACCCAGAACATTTACGGCCAGAGGGATCCAGATATGGTCGCCGATCAGCAGGTTGATTCCGGCCAGAAGTACAGTGAAAAGGGGAGAAGAAGCGGTGGAGCTGAATTCATGTGCTGTCAGTCCCCAGACATGGTGAAAAGCAAAATTCCGGGAGATGGCCATCATGATGAACGAATCATCCAGTGCATAGCAGAAATCTCCATTTACAAGGAAGGCCTGAATGAAGCCAGGGGCGCTGAAAATCAATGCAAAAGCAAAAGCCAGCCAGCCAATCTGGTGGTACGAAATGGGTTTGGAAAAGGAGGTTTCTGACGAAGACATTTTCGGGCCGGAATTAAGGTTCAAGATTACAACCCTGCCATCGCATAAAAAAATGGATTGAGTCAGATTAGAAGAGGCTGAATTCTTTGATTTTTTTAGAAATTCAAAAATCTTTTCATTTTTGCCTGCAGGTCTACCCAAAACGTGACCAAATCACACTCCAATAAATCGTATGAAAAATCCAATCCCCGTAATGTTCATCCTGATCATGATGTTCAGCCTGAATGTGCAGGCCCAGGATACCATCTATTTCCAAAGTCATGAGAAAGAGATTGCCAAAATTCTGGAAATCAATCCCAGTGAAGTTGTGTACCGGAAAATGTCTTATCTCGACGGTCCGGTTTTCCGCTCATTGAAAACTCAAATTGACAGTATCCGGTTTGCGAATGGGATGAAAGAAGTGTTGGGATCTGTTGCTGCAAAACAAGATTCGGTACCAATTCAAATTCCCGCTAAGGTGGTCGTTTCTGAACGTGAATCATATGCCCAGGGGGTTTCCGATGCAGATCATTATTATAAAGGTCATAGGGGAATTGGAACTGCCTGTTACATTTCAGGCCTGTTTTACTACGTTGGTTTGCCCGTTCCTATTGTGGGTTCCATTACTCGTCCAAATAATATGATGAGGTATGTACCAGACAGGAATCGCTATGATACGGACACTCCGTATTTCAATGGTTTCAATACAAGGTCCCGGACAATCAGAGCAAATAAGGTTTGGGCGAATTACGGTTATGGTGCCGCGACCACAACAGGTTTAATTCTGATTTTGTTAGTAAGTGCTTTGTCCACCATTCAATAGTCCGACAGCCATTGGGAATTGTGGTCCCGGAATCGTACCTGCAGACCTCAGGTTAAATTATCGTCTCGTTTTAACAATCCGGCATCAGAGATTTCAGGCAATCTAAATGTCTGTTTTCGTAGTAACCAGCAAAGGGATGGTTGCGGAAAATTGACTTGAAAGTGGTTTTGCTTTGATTGGCATTGCAAATGAAAATCGGATCCCATTTCTGTTCTGATCAAAATGGATTGATCGTTTGTCCTGTCTGCTTTCCATCCGGTCACGATCTGCTTTTCCCATAGTTTTGACCCGAAATCGTTTTACATTTGGGCCATGGAACCAGTAGCAAAATACGAAGACGATAACATCAAATCCCTCGACTGGAGGGAACACATTCGACTCCGTCCCGGTATGTACATTGGCAAGCTCGGAGACGGTTCTGCCATGGACGACGGTATCTATGTGCTGGTGAAAGAAATCGTGGATAACTCCATCGATGAACACATGATGGGCTTCGGAAAGCAGATCGATATTCTGGTGCAGGACCATCGGGTCGAAGTGCGTGATTACGGACGGGGCATTCCGCTCGGAAAAGTGATCGACTGCGTGTCCAAAATCAATACCGGTGGAAAATACGATTCATCGGCATTTCAGAAATCAGTCGGTTTGAACGGGGTCGGTACCAAAGCGGTGAACGCCCTGTCGCAATATTTCAAAGTGCAGTCCATCCGTGATGGCCGCACCAAAGTGGCGGAGTTTGACAAAGGCATTCTGATCAACGACATGCCCGAGGAAGCCACCACGGAAAAGAACGGAACCTTCATGGCTTTCGAACCGGATCCGACCATTTTCCGGAATTTCCATTTCATTCCCGAATTCCTCGACAACCTCATCTGGAACTACGCGTATCTGAATGCAGGACTCAGTCTTCATTTCAATCGCAAAACCTATCATTCCAAAAACGGACTTCTCGATCTTCTCAAGTCTAAAACCAACGAAGAAGAACTTCGGTATCCCATCATTCATCTCAAAGGAACCGATATCGAGGTGGCCATTTCCCATGGCAATGCCTATGGTGAAGAGTATTATTCGTTTGTAAACGGGCAGTACACAACCCAGGGCGGAACTCACCTGGCTGCTTTCCGGGAAGCGGTGGTGAAAACGGTGAGGGAATTCTTCAAGAAAGATTACGAAGCCTCTGATATTCGCCAGAGTATCATTGGTGCAGTGGCTGTACGTGTTCAGGAACCTGTATTCGAAAGTCAGACCAAAACAAAACTGGGCTCCATTCAGGTTTCGGAAGGAAATTCGATGCGGGGATTTGTGGGGGATTTCATTAAAAAGGAACTCGACGATTATCTCCATAAAAATTCTGAAGCCGCCAATGCCATTCAGAAACGGATTCTTCAATCGGAAAGAGAAAGAAAAGAAATCGCAGGTGTCCGGAAACTAGCCAACGAAAGAGCCAAAAAGGCCAATCTCCACAACAAGAAACTTCGCGATTGCCGGGTGCATTATCAGGATGAGAAAAATGAACTCCATCCCTACACCACGCTGTTTATCACAGAAGGAGACTCGGCATCCGGATCCATCACCAAGAGCCGTGATGTGCAGACCCAGGCCGTATTCAGTTTGCGTGGTAAACCGCTGAACTGCTTTGGTCTCACGAAAAAAGTGGTGTACGAAAACGAGGAATTCAACCTGTTGCAACATGCCCTCGACATTGAAGATGGTCTGGATTCGCTTCGGTACAACCGGATTGTGATCGCAACCGATGCCGACGTCGATGGAATGCACATTCGCCTTCTGATTCTGACATTCTTCCTTCAGTTCTTTCCTGATCTCGTCCGGAATGGTCATTTGTTTATTCTGGATACCCCCCTGTTTCGGGTTCGGAACAAAAAGGAAACCCGTTACTGCTACACCGACCAGGAACGATTCGATGCAATCCGGGCACTGGGTCCGAAACCGGAAATCACCCGATTCAAAGGTTTGGGTGAGATTTCGCCGGATGAATTCGGTAATTTCATCGGAGCCGACATTCGCCTGGAACCGGTGATTCTGAACCAGGAAACCTCCATCGTGAAATTGCTCACTTACTACATGGGCAAAAACACACCGGAACGGCAGCGGTTCATCATCGACAATCTTCGTGTAGAGAAAGACGAAGTGAATGAAAAAGTGATTGAGGAAGAACCAGAAGAAGAGTTGGCCTGATCCCTGGAATTCAGGAGTTTGTCAGGATAGAAATCGTTCTTTGAGTTCGGGAGTCGGAATCATGCAGGCATCCCGTTTACCAAACCAGGTGTAACGCCGCCGGGCGATCTGGTCATACAGAAAATTCCGGATGAACCGTGGGATGATCCATCCCAGAACCGACAATTTCCAGATTCCACCCAGGTCCCACAGCAAAGAAAGGACGGCATCAGACCTGCTCATGACACGGCCATTTTTTTCGTACAACACGGTTGACAGTTTTTCTGAATCAAGCCCCAGGGCTTCCAGACGGTACCGTCCTGTTTCGGACTGCAAAGAGGCAAACTGGATGGTGCCATTCGGATTCTGGCGGATCACAAACTGAACCAGCCCATTGCAGAGATTGCAGACCCCATCAAAATACAGGATGCCGGTTTCGGGAGAATGCAGGTTTTCTGAACCGGACCTTTCGTTCATTTGGTTTCAGGAAAAGTGGCTTCCGGAATGGCGGTTATCAGGAAAAGGATCAGAAGATATTGTACGCCTTTTCATTTTTGTAGAAGACGAATTCGTACGCATCCTGGCCTGTATGAAACGAGAGATCGTCGTTGAGTTGATAAAGCCTTTCCACTTCGACTTTGTAGTAGGAGGGACCATCAAAGTTCACCAGATGCACAATGGTGCCGTCGGCAATCCAGTTGTAGTAGCCATCGTCTTCAAACTGGATGAAGTTCTCTTTTCCTACATATCGCCGGCTTACCAGGTAGCGCTGTTTTTTCTTGAATTCGATAATCGTTTCAACGTAGTCGCAATCAGGGCAAGGGATTTTTCCAAGGTAAATGGTCTCCACTTTGTAGCCATTCAGTTTGGGCGATTTTTTCACACTAAACTCGCAGGCAGCCAGAAAAAGGAGGGAGAGAATCAGGATTTTTTGAGCGAACATATTCCGGATAGGCGGTGCTGAAATGATTGTGGCAATTTCAGCAAAGAGATTGATTGTGCCAAATTGGGTTCATAAACACGGGAATGAACATTGAATAACAGATGGGATCTTATTTGAATAGCGACAGGGAATTCTGTTTGAAATCAGGAAATTTGGGTTGCCAAATTTATTCAGTTAGTTTTGCCTAAATTGAAAATGAAACACCGGATACTTTGCCTGCTGTTTTCACTGTTGCCATTTGTCCTTCAGGCTGGTACAGAAAAGCCAAGGATCGTGGCCACCATCAACATCATTGCGGATATGGCGGCTCAGGTGGCCGGTCCGCACCTCGATGTGGTCTCATTACTGCCGGCAGGTACCGACCCGCATACCTATGAGCCGAGTCCCGGAGACGCCAGCAGGTTGGCCAAAGCCGATGTGATTCTGAAAAATGGACTGCATCTGGAAGGATGGCTTGATAAGCTGATTCAAAGTGCGGGAACAAAAGCCGACATCGTAGTGGTGACGGCCCGGGTAAAACCCATCACCGCTTCTGGTTTTCAGAATTCCTACGATCCGCATGCCTGGATGAGCATTGCCAATGCCCGGTTGTATGTGGATGAAATCGAATCGTTTATGACCCGGAAATACCCGCAGTGGGCAGATGATTTCAGACAAAATGCAGGACGGTACCGTCAGAAACTGTACGCCGCTGATCAGCAGATCCGGCAATGGATTGCGAGAGTTCCTGAATCAAAGCGGTATCTGATCACCAGTCACGATGCCTTCCGGTATTTTTCGAAGGAATACCATTTTGAAGTGGCCTCGATCATGGGCACTTCGACCGATGCCGATGTAAGCCTGAAGGACATCAATCACCTCATCGCCATTGTGAACCAGTTTCAGGTACCCGCCATTTTTGTGGAGGTGGCCATCAATCCCAAAATTCTCAACCAGCTTGCCCACGATTTGCAGATCAAAATCGGTGGCCGGCTTTTCACCGATTCATTCGGACCCAAAGGTTCAGACGCCGATAACTACCTTGCCATGATGCTTTTCAATGTTCAGACCATCACCCATGCATTGGCTTCCACCCAAACGGCCCACACCGCGGAACAATCGTGGACCGATCCTCTTGGACTGGTCCTTGTTGTACTCATCGCCTTTGCATTGGCCTACATCTGGGTTTTGTACCGCATATACCCGGAATATAAGAATGTGGTGAATTGGAAAGATTATACTCTGGAGATCAACAATCTATCCGTGATGGTGGAACGGAAAATGATTCTGTCCAACCTCTTCCTCAAGCTGGAACCCGGTCGCCTTTATGGAATTCTCGGTGCAAATGGATCCGGGAAATCGACCCTGGTGAAAACCATCGTAGGATTGTACGAACCTCTTTCCGGAAGTGTTCTGCTGCATGGAAAACCCTTTCATCAGTTTCTTCGTCAGATTGCGTACCTTCCTCAGAAAGAAGAATTCGACATGGATTTTCCGGCTACGGTGGAAGATGTGGTCAAACTCGGTTTCTTTCCCGGTCAGTCGGGGATGGGCAAGCTTTCATCCATTCAGATTGAACAATACAATCAGGTCCTGAACAAACTGGAGATTTTCAACCTGAGAGAAAGACAGATTTCACAGCTTTCGGGCGGACAGTTCCAACGGACACTTCTGGCCCGGGCGCTTTGTCAGAAAGCCGAGATTTTTATTCTGGATGAACCCTTTGTAGGCGTGGATCATGCCACAGAAGAAATCATCATCAACCTTCTCAAAGAACTGGCCCAATCGGGTAAAATGGTGCTGATCGTGCACCACGATCTCACCAAAGTCCGGACCTATTTCGACCACCTTGTTATGATCAACCAGCGAATCATTGCTTCCGGTGCGGTGGATGATGTGTTCACCGAAGAAAACATTCAGGCCACCTATTCCGGTAAGGTGACACTCCTCCAGAAAGCGTTGCAACTCATTCAACCCGAAGGAAAATAAGCGATGGAAAATCTGTTTCAATACGACTACGCCATCCGTGCACTTGAGGCTTCCGCTCTGGTGGGACTCATGTGCGGAATTCTGGGCTGTTTCATTTTCCTGCGAAACATGGCACTGGTGGGAGATGCTCTTTCACATGCCATCCTTCCCGGTGTTGTAGTGGGATTTCTGGTGGCCGGACAAAGCGTTCTGGCCTTTTTTACGGGTTCTGTGCTGGCTGGACTCATTGCCGCTTTCCTCATTACCTACATTCAGACCAATGTAAAATCAAAAGAAGATGCTGCGATCGGCGTGGTGTTCAGTACCATGTTTTCGCTGGGTGTGATTGGCATTTCGATTCTGACCCGCAAAGAAGGTGTTCACCTCGATCTCAAAGATTTCCTCTTCGGAAACGTCCTGGCCATCACGCCACAGGATTTGTGGCTCACATCCCTGGTAGCGGTTTTTGTGGTTTTCTCCAGCATTACGCTGTACCGGTATTTATTCATCTCTACGTTCGACCCCACTTTGGCCAAAGCCATGGGCGTTTCCACCAAAGTGATTCACTATTTCCTGATGCTGCTTCTTAGCTTTACGGTGGTGGCCTGCATGCAATCCGTGGGTGTGATTCTGGTGGTGGGAATGCTCATTATGCCGGCTTCAACCGCGTATACACTGACCAAACGTTTGCCTTCGATGATCGCCATTTCGGCT
>DAIOVD010000162.1:0-3935 GCA_036759185.1 Catalimonadaceae bacterium
AGACTCGGTTTCATTTTGTGGGCCAATCCCGAAACTGTGCTCAGGTTGTTCTGAAGGAAGGCCTCATTCATTTGCACGAGCATAGGCGGTGTCTGATCCAGAAAGAGATCAATCATTTTCCGTACAAAAGCTGTGTTGCCCTGGGCGATGGTTTGGAGATTACTTAGGTCGTACAAGGCTGTTTCAACAACGGTTGTTTCAGTTGGGTTTAAGGCGGTATGCTCTTTCCCCAGAATACCAGAAATTACATGGATGATCTCGTTTTCACTGAAGGGTTTGGGTAAAGCGGCCGCCATTCCTGCACCAAGGTAGCGTTCGTTGTCTGATTTCAGGGCATTGGCCGTCAATGCGATGATCGGCGTTTGGTGGTGGGTCTGTTTTTTGATTTCCCGGGTTGCTTCCACACCGTCCATCACCGGCATTTGAATATCCATCAGGACCAGATCAACAGTTTCTTCCATCAGAAAATCCACTGCCTGCTTTCCATTGACTGCCTCCACAACTCTGGCTCCCAGATTCTCAAGCATGGTGTTGGCTACCAGTCGGTTCATGTCGTTGTCATCGACCAGCAGGATTTTCAACCCTTTGAAGATTTCTTTATCCACTTCCTCTTTCTGGACCACCGGCATATCCTGTTCATTGCCTTTACGGAAGGAAATCCGGAAAGAAAAAACAGATCCTATCCCTTTTTCGCTTTCAACCTCTATGTCGCCGCCCATAAGATCAACCAGTTCTTTGGTGATGTTCATCCCCAGTCCGGTTCCACCGAATGTCCTTGAGGTGGATTGGTGCTCCTGCGAGAATTTTTCGAAAAGATGCTCGAGAAAATCCTGATCCATTCCGATTCCGGTATCGGAGACTTTAAACCGCAACGTCTGATGGGTATTGGTCTGAGATACCAGATGACATTCCATATCAATCTTCCCTTTTGAGGTAAACTTGATGGCGTTGCTCAAAAGGTTGAAAAAGATCTGGTTCAGCCGGAAAGGATCACCGATCAGCACTGGCGCAATCTCTGGATCAAGGTGAGGGTTTGTCAGCAATAATCCTTTATCGTCTGCCCGATGCTTCATCACAGTTCTGGCCTTTTCCATTACCTGATGCAGGTTGAAGCCAATGGATTCCAGCGATAGTTTGCTGGCCTCCAGTTTGGAAAGGTCTAGGATGTCGTTGAGAATCACCAGCATGTTTTCGGAGGCAGATTGAATTACGCTGAGGTAAAAACGCTGCCGCTCGATCAGTTTGGTTTTCGAAAGCAGTTCTGCCATTCCGGAAATGGCGTGCATCGGTGTGCGGATTTCATGACTCATATTGGCCAGGAACACTTCTTTGGCTCTGGCAGAAGCTTCTGCCAGTTCTCTGGCTTCAAGCAATTCGTCCTGAAGTTTCTTCTGTTCGGTTATATCCAGATGGATCCCAATGGATCCGACCAGCTCACCTTTATCGTTGAAACTGGGTGCACCCGAAACCAGCCACCAACGGATTTCGCCCTGCTTGTTTCGAACGGCGATCTCATAGGCATCGGATTTTCCCTTTTGCCGAAGCTCAACTTTTTCCTGCATCAGGTCATCGTTTTCACCTGATACCAGAAATGTCCGGGCGTTCATGCCCAGAAGCTCATTCATCTCATAACCGCTGATATCCAGAAAACTCTGATTGGCATACTGGATTTTTTCTTCCGGATCTACTTCGAGAATACCCAGATTCATGTTGGCCAGAATGTTCCGGTACTTTTCTTCCTTAAACTGAAGCGCCTGTTCAGTGGATTTCCTTTCTGTAATGTCGGTATGTGTACCGATGATACGCAAAGGCTGGCCATCCGGCGTCCGGCTCACCACCATGCCCCGGTCCAGTATCCAAATGTACTGTCCGGAAGCCGTCATCATCCGGAACTCACGTTGGTGACTTTTCACAAAACCCGATTTGTAGTCACGGTCTGTTTCTTTCAGGATTTGCTGGTCGTCGGGATGCACCCGGCTCGTCCACGATTCATACTGGTTCGGGAATTCCTCATCCGTGAAACCCAGCATTTTTTTGTACTGATGCGAGAAGAAAACTTCTTTGGTCTGGAAATTGTATTCCCACACTCCGTCACCGGCTCCTTCCAGTGCAAACTGCCATCGCTCTTCACTTTTAGCCAGGGCATCTTTGTTTTCCCGTTCGGTGGTGATGTCTTCAATCAGGGCAAAATACTGGGTCAACTGGCCAGAATCTGTATAAACAGCCTGGCCTTTGGATCGACCCCAGAAAATGGAACCATCTTTCCGGTAGTTGATCAGCTCGATCAGGAAGTTCTTTCCCGATTCAAAGGCATCGACCATTTCCCGCAAACCATTGCTTTGGGTCATCGGGCCGCGAAGTAATTCGATGGGTGTTTTTCCCAGAACTTCGTCAAGATCATATCCACTTAAGGTGCAAAAACCCTGATTGGCCCATGTTATCCGGCCTTCCACATCGGTGAATAAAACGCCGTTTTCGTTGGAACTTGCCACCAGGGAAAGTCGTCGTATGCCTTCCTGACCTGCTTTTTCAGCCGAGTTATTCCGTCCATACACATTGAAATAGCCGGTTTCAGGAAGGAATTTACAAATGAATAAATACGTCTGGTCACCGGCCATCGCTTCCACCTGCCACCGGTCTGAGCGCCTGTCGATCTGGGGGCCGATTTGTTTCCAGAACTGCTCCTGTGACATATCAATCCCTTTGTAGCAAATGGAATCCATGTCCATTGCAGCGGGGTTCATGAGGAGTATGTTTCCTTCTTCATCGAGCCGGATGAGAGGATCCGGACTTTGCATCGAGAAAAGCGACATGTCGTGAATGGCAAGAGAGGCTGCCTTCAGTTCGTTTTTCTGGTTGTTTACTTTCTGAAGGAGTTCTTTCAGTTCCATACCATTCATCTCCTGAATCCGGAGCACATGGAGCAAATCGATGAGCGGATCGTGAAAGGAAAAGTCGCGGATGGTGAGGTTGTTGCTGCTGAGCTGGTCGATGGATTCAAACCAGGGTGAGCCCAGATACATGAGCTGATTTGTTTCTTCAATCCACTCCAGTTGTCCCCTGAATGAAACCGGATGGTCCGCTTGTGCCATATCCAGAACCAATAATTGGTCAACCTGTTCTTTGAGTTCCCCGAATCCGATTTGTTCCATTGTTGGCCGACGGATCCCAAATATCTTCTGAAAAACTGCCCCTATGATGCCTGGGTTTAGTTTCTGAATCGAATTCCCGGCATCCGCAATCGTCAGATCTTCATCCAGCAGAATGAAAAACGGAAAGAACCGGTTGAACTGTTCTTTCCTGAACCTGATGCCGGAGTCGTTCATATGTTTTACCAGCTTACTTTAAAAATCTCATGGTCAGAACCTTCGCTGCGGCTTTGAAGCAACTCAATGTTAACCGGTGTTTCATACATCTGCCCGAGTCCCGACAAAATTCCTTTCACAAAATCCTGCAGTCCCTGTCGTTTCGAGCGGTAGTGCACCCAGATGCTTTTTTCTTCCTGATGGCTGATGGTAAATTCCGGTGGAGAAAGTTTGGGGTACATCATCATAAACCGGTTATGAAAAACAGGTAGGTTCACAAGGAATTCCTTCAGATTGGCGCCACCTGCTTCCATCATTCCTCCGTATTTTTGTTTCGCTGTTTTCAACACCCACCATTCTCCGAATGCAAAGAGAACATCGTGTAAAGGCATAGCCATTTCATCTGAAATAGCGCCAGCCAGCTGATAGGTAATGTCGTCATCATAGGGCTCTGTACTGATGAAAAAATCCACATCAATCCCACTTTTCTCTTTAATGATTTCCCATTTTTCTTCCCCGAAACTTTCAGTGACAAGGTCCTGAATGGCCCGGTTGACGATTCCGTACATACAATTAGCCTATGGTTATTTCTTTGTCTTTGATCATGTTGTAGATGGTGCTTTTGCCGAT
>DAIOVD010000162.1:4035-9361 GCA_036759185.1 Catalimonadaceae bacterium
AAATGGATGGCTTTGGCTACCAGCTCTTTCCCGGTTCCGGTTTCTCCGGTGATGGAAACATTGATGTTGGAGCGGGTTGCCTTTTCTACCAATGAAAATACATTTTTCAAAGCCGGACTTTGGCCCAGAATGGTTTTTTCAAAGCTGAATTTCTGCTCGAGTTGTTCTTTCAGAACTTCAACTTCCTGCTGTAAGTCGGCTCTTTCCCTGATTTTCAGGATGGCGTTCCACAGGAGGTCTTTTGTATTATTGTCCTTGATGATATAATCACTGGCACCGGCTTTCAGGAGGTTTACGGCTACCGATATTTGTTCCTGACCACTGATTACCACAACAGGAATGGCATTGTTTTCGGCTTTTATCTTCTGAAGTAGCTTCTCACCGGTCATATCCGGCAATGAGTAGTCAATACAAACCACATCCGGCTTTTTGTACAATGAATCCAGGCCATCTTTCGCTTTTGAAAACAGAGTTACATCGTAATCCGGATTCATTGACAGCTGATATTTCAATAGTTCGCCATACCAGGGATCGTCTTCTATGATATAGATTTTATACGACATTCGAGTTCCAGTGCAATTGAGGCTGAATATTACTGAATAAAACGACAACAGCCGGAAATTATCCCGGATTAGTGCGTAAGAAAAAGCCCTGAATTGAATGTTTTCTGTTTAGGATAACCTGACTGGTATTATCAAAACTCGAAACCACTTCATCAAACACTTTGAATGTTGCAACTGCCACAGTATCAAAATTTATCACTTTGATCGACAAAAACAGCCACCCCAATCGGGATGGCTCATCATCAAAACCTAAATAAACAGGGCAAATTATTCTTCTTCCATCTCCCGGATCCGGGCACTCCAGTTCATCACCTGGCTGTTTAGCGTGAGGATTCCGGCGACAATCAGAAACAGGATCGCTGCCATTACCAGTACCACCGTTACAGAGAAGGCTGAATATAATATCATCAGGATCATGAGGATGAGAAGGTTGAGGAGATTGATGGCCATTGAACTTTTCTTATGTGTGAATCCCAGCATCAGGAAAAGGTGATGGATATGGCTTCGGTCTGCTGTAAACGGGGATTTGCCATTCTTGATTCTTCCCCGATACACACGGAGGGAGTCCAGAACCGGAAGCAGGAAAATACCGGTAACCGTTAACAAAGCCAGGGACCCTGGAAATTCGTGGTGTTTTTGTGCGGCTTCGAGCATATAGATTCCGGAACTAACCAGAAGAAAGCCCAGCATGAGGGAACCGCCATCTCCCAGAAATACTTTTTTATTGCTCAGATTGTGGCGAAGGAAACCAACCAGACTCCCGGCCATGGAAATGAAAAAAGCGGTGAATCCGAATTTGCCCAGATGCCATGACAGAACCGTCAGAACAAGAAAGCCGGTCAGAGCCAAACCGGAAGCCAGGCCATCGATCCCATCCATCAGGTTGATGGCATTGACCACACCGGTGATGACCAGAATGGTGAGACCATACTGTAACGCAAGGGGCAATGTACCGATACCAAGCACACCATAAAATCCTGTAATGCGGATGCCGGAAGAAGCCACTGCGTAGGCACATGCAATCTGAATCACCAACCGGTAGATGGGTTTCACATCCATTTTGTCATCCAGAATTCCCATTATCAGAATCACGAGCGTGGCTCCAAGGAGGACAACATTTTCCTGAACAAATGCCAGAAATGCCGGGTGGATGGTTAATGCAAGAAATGTACTGATGGCGATCACGATACCGCCTGTGAGGGGCGTTGGTTTCTGATGCACTTTCCGGCCGGAAGGTTTGTCAAGCAACCCGATCTTATGGGCCAGCTTACGGCTCAGCGGAATCAGAAGAAAGGCAAAGAGGAGAGATAAAGTGGCTGTGAAGGCGTAGTCAAAAATCGTTTTCATAGTTGGTTGTTATCAGGCTTTTTCAAAGAATAATTTCTGGTATTGCAGGTGTGCCATTTCCAGTTGATCCAGGTCCTGAAGTCTCAGGTCGGACAAAGCCGGTGCGACGTTCACCTTTTTACTGACGGTGAGGGTTTCTTCAATCAGAAACTGGTATTTGGCGGCAATCACTTCCCAGGTGTATCGGCGATTGGCAATTTCTTTCATCGAAGCCCCGATTTCTTTGATTTCGGAAATGCTGGTTTCTTCCACGAGCGTTTTCAGATCCGCTGCTTTCTGGAAGTAACGGGCTTTCTGTTCGGTGGTGGTGCGGTTGTACGAAACACCAAAGGCAAATACCGGCAGTCCAAGATACATTGCCTCCACCAGGGAAGGATTCGTACCGCCTGCAGAATGACCGTGCACATAAAGAAGAGCATTTCCACGGATCACGTCCAGAGTGCGTTGGTCGTAAATGGGATCAAGAAGAATGAGGTTGCGGAAGGTGCTGTATTTCTCCCGAAGGATTTTTCCGTAGGAGCTGTTTTTCCAGTTTCCAATGACCACCAACGTGTGTCGGGACAATTGAGAAAATGCTTTCAGCACTTCATGTACATTGTTCTCCGGCTCGATCCGGCACACCTTCATGGCGTATGGCATTTTGAGGAACGGGTATTTTTCCGTGTCGGCCTGCGAAGGGGATACCTGCAAAGTATGGTTGGCACCATATTCAATAATCCGGCTCAGGCTTCCGTAACGAACGGCGGTGTAGTCCTGAATGGACTCATTGTCAGAAATGTCGATGTGGGAATATTTAACAGCAATTTTCTCAGCCCACCAGAGATACCAGCGGGCAGGCAGGCTCCATTTGTTGCGTTTCCATTCGATTCCGTCGATGGAGATGATGATTCTCTTATTGGTAAACAGTCGCACAAATGGCAGAATCCAGGCACCGGCCACACCAAGAATAAGGAGAACGTCGGCGTAAAACAGAGAATGGATGATGGACAAGGTATCGTATGGAATACTCTGAATTCCATTGGCATCCAGTCCAAGGTAAACCAGCTTTGCTTTTCCGTAGGTGGCAGGTCGTTTTTCTTTGGGATATTTCTTTTTGGTGCAGTAAACGGTGAGATCGTAGGTATCACCCAGGTTCTTCACAAGGTGCTCGGCCAGGGTTTCAAAGCCGCCGTAGCTGGCTGGTAAACCGACGGTTCCGATGATGGCTATTTTTTTATTTGGAGTTGTATTCATGATCGTGATGTTCGCTGGAAATGGGGATTACGAAACCTGTACCAAAAGGGCAGAATGCTTAAAAAGAGGGAGTTACGGTTTTGTGCCAGGTTGAAAAATTCCAGATTCTGGATTGATATTCCAGCGATTGGTGGTAGGCGATTTCCGGAATGTGCGGAATGAATCTGTTGTGAACCTTCCGGAAGAAATGGCGAACTGTCTGTGGGCTTATGGTTGCTTGTCAAAAAGCAGGTGAGGAAATGAAAGGGATTCTCAGATTCAATTCAGGAATGTCTTTGAAAGCGTTCGAGCGAAGAGAACGAGGATTGCCTGATTAAGGAAGAAAGAGGACTCATCTTAGGTTCAACCCGAAGGGAACCCGAAAACAACCCGAAAACAGAATGGACTTTGGACGAAGATTGGTACTGTTACAAACCAGAACAATTACCAGTAGCAATGTGTAATCTACAGGTCGAAAGTCTGGCAGGTGAAGTTTACAGAACAGGGGTTAATAGCAACCAAACGCTCATCAGGATTAAGTTGAATGAAAATGCCTGAATGAGACCAAATCCTGAGGAATTTCAATCAGAAACTTTGATATTCTCTCAATTTCTGCGACGTACCACAGCTCGATTCTGTTCAATTAAACTGGTGGATTACCCCCTGGACACAGGCATCAGGATCTCCAGACTTTGCTTGACAAAATTCTCTTCGGTGAAGTTTTTCACTTTCAGCGCCGCATGGTCCTGAAGTGATTCATACAGTGTATTATCCTGCAGGATTTCCACCGTTGTCCTGCTTAGAGAAACAGGATTGCGACAGTCGATTTTGTATCCGTTTTTGCCATTTTCCACCAGTTCCGCAATGCCACCCACCGGAGGCACAATCACAGGCAAATGGTAGGCCATCGCTTCCAGGACAGTGAGCCCGAATGTTTCCACCCAGCCATCAGGTCTTGAAAGGTTGAGAACCAGATCCGCCCACTGAAAATGGGGGTGTACATTGGTCTGCACCGGGAAAATCTCCAGATTCTCCGGTAAAGTATGGTCCTTAAAAAAGGAGGCGATTTCCTTTTCGGATGCATTGAGAACAAGGCGGAACCGGTAGAAGTTCAGTACTTTGGCCAGCTCGATAAATTCAAATACGCCTTTGTACCACTTCATCGAACAGATCATCAGGATTTTATCCCGGGTCACAGGTTTTTCCTTGAGCACAGCGTTTTCAACGAAGTGATTGTCGAGCACATTGTAGAGAATATGGAGACGCTTTCCGCCCAGATCCAGATTCTGGGCCATGTATCTGGAAACGCAAATGGCCTCTGTTGTTGTTCGCCTGACTACTCCAAAGAGAAATCGTTTTAAGACCGGTGGGTTCACCGTTGTTTCATGGAGATGATAGACGATACGGCAACCTCTGAGTTTTCCTGCCAGTGCTGCTCCAAAAGGAAGAACTGTGTTTACATAGACCAGATCTTCCTTTTTCAACATCCTGTACGCCAGTATGAATAGAATGAGCTGACTTATAGAATACGTTACCAGCCGGGCATAGGGATTGGCTTTCCAGCGGTACCAGAATGGATGGTATGAAATTCCGTCAAGGCCAGACAGGAATCCGTTTTTCCCCCCCGCAGTAAACAAATGAATATCCAGCCCCTCTTTTACCCAGGCACTCAACAACTGACGGAGCACCTTAGGGCTACCGCTGAAATCGTTTAATAAATGAAATGCAACAATCCTCATATCTTAGAGATTCTGGTAAATGGTTTGAAGTTGCTCTCCTCTTCTGTCCCAGTGAAAATGTGTTTCGAACCGTTTTCTGGCATTCCGGCTCATTTCTTCCTGAAGAACTGGATTGAAAAATAAGTTTTCAAGTGCATTGGCCAACGCGGATTTGGTTTCCTGAACCGAGTGCTGAGGAACGGCAAATCCACAACCGGAATCGATGAACTCACCAGGGCCACAATTATCCAGACATAAAACCGGTAATCCAAATGACAGTGCCTCAGCCACTACCATTCCCGCTCCTTCGTGGGAAGGAAACAAAAACGCCGAAGCTGATTTCAATTCCTTAAGAAACAGATCACGGTCCATCCATTCCACAAACCGGACTTTATCCACAATGTTCAGGCTTGCTGCTATGTTTTGGAGGGTGTCCTTTTCAGGACCACTTCCCACAATCAGGAGAGTACATTTTTGCCGGTCACC